>JBGTGX010000159.1:0-6556 GCA_041746475.1 Pyrinomonadaceae bacterium
TAAATCGCGACGAAAGCCGCCCGTTTCGGTTGACGGAGGCATTTGTTCCGGAGGTGAGCCCTAAATTTCCGTTACCTGAAACCAGCAATTCACGTGAGATCGTTGCGACGCCGGTTGCGATTTGTGCCGGAACCGCTGCGGTCGCGGGAATTGTAACTGTTACCGGCAATTGCAGCATGTTTCCAAATACCTGAACGGGATTGATCGCGTCCGTATTGGCGAAGTGCAAATCGGCTGCCGAAAGTGTCAAATTGGTATTTGGCGAAAGTGCAAATTTTGTTTGGATCTGACCGCCAAAGAGCCCCAAATCTCTTCCGTTGCGACGCGATTCTCCTACATTTACAGTGCCATCCGAATTTCTGACAAAGTTGCTCCCGCGTTCGAGCATCGGTAATTGCCATGCGCTCAACGTGATGTTTTTTAGAAACGAATTTTTGATGTCGCGTGAATACGTTTCGCCGACACCTTCGACCTGCACATCGTTATCGATCGTCATTTCCGTGCGCGTCCAGTTTGGCTCAAACTTTCCGGCTGTAATTTTTAATCCGGTGATCGGTCTCGGCCGCCATGCAACATACGCTCTGTCCAAAGCAAAGGGCTTGCGCGAAAAGAAATCCGTCAAAACCGGGTTTGGTGATGCGGGATTCGCAAGACTTCCGCTGCTTAGGCGAAAGCCCCATTCAAACTCTTTATCTGTCCGTTTTTCGCCGTTTGATGCAAATGCACCCGTGAAAACGTCGCCGCCGATCTTGCCCGAAACAGCAAACCGTAGACGAAAACGAATCCTTTGGCGGGATGACAGGTCGTTGCCAAGGATCCCCGTATTATCAACGTTAGGTGCATTATTCAAAAGCCCGTACTGCGAATCATATTGCATTCGCAAATCACCGCTGAAACTGAGTTTGCCAAATTGTCCATTCTCGATCTGGCTGGAAGTTTTCTGATTTTGTTCTTCGAGCTTTGCCAGACGGGTTTCGACATCATCTGAAGCGTTGGACGGTGTGATTTCCGCTGTTGATGCGTATTTATCTGAAATCTCTCCCGCTGGTTGGGTGGGCTTCAGAAGATTATCGATCAGCTTTGCTTGCTGGACAAGCATCACGCGAAGTTTCTCGATTTCCGCCTGCTGTTCCTGTATTTGCTGTTTGATCTTTTCGATCTCCGTTGATGGAGGAGAACTTTCGGTAGATTTTGCTGGTATTGGGTTTGTCGGTTGAGTCGTTAGAGATGATTGGGCCGAAATTGAAAAGCCGAGAAGAAGCATCAGTACAACGACAAAACACCACGAGGCATTGTTTTTCATATCGTCTTATCTCACATTTACAATTAGATTAGATATTTCACCAAGCAATATTTAGTGCGTAAGATTCAATAAAATCACGCCATAAATCTGCGTTATTTAACCAGAGCAACAAGAACCGTAACTCGGATACTGAGTCCAGATATCAAGTGAATTTGTAACTGAGACTACGCTTCTGTGCCGGTTCCATTCGGCAGAAGATGCTTTTTGAAATCTTCCGGAAAGCGTTTTACTGCTCCCTGAATCGCCCAGGCCGCGGCATCGCCGAGTGCGCAAAATGACTTTCCCTCAATGTTGTCACAGAGATCCAGAATAAGCTGCGCATCTTCAGGCCGGCCGCCGCCATCGGCGATCCGTGTAAATATTTTTGTCAGCCAATCCGTACCTTCACGGCATGGTGTACACCAACCGCAGGATTCGTGTTTGTAAAATTCTGTAAGATTCTTGGTCGAATCAACCATATCGACGGTTTCATCAATGACGATAAATCCGCCCGAACCGACCAGCGAACCGCCCGCAACCAAGCCTTCGTAATCCATCAAGACCTTTTGACCGACGATCTGATCCCTTCGCATTGCATAAACGCTTGATCCGCCGGGGATACATGCCTTTAGATCTTTATCATCACGAAGCATTCCGCCGCAGTCTTCAAAAATGAACTTTTCCATGTCGTCGTAGCCCATAGGAAGTTCATAAACGCCGGGTTTCTTGACATGACCGGAAACAGACCAAAGTTTTGTTCCGCCTGATTTTTCGGTTCCAAGCTGCTGCCATGCTTCGCCGCCCATCTCGATGATCTGCGGAACTGCGGTCAATGTTTCGACATTATTTACAACCGTCGGACAAGCATATACACCTTCAACTGCCGGAAACGGCGGTTTCATACGCGGGTGTCCGCGAAAACCTTCAAGACTCGAAAGAAGCGCAGTTTCTTCTCCGCAGATATATGCACCGGCGCCGGTGTGCGTGTGAAAATTACACTTAAAATCGCTTCCTAAAATTTTGTCGCCGATGAGGTTTGCAGCCTTTGCCTCCTCGATGGCTTTATCCATTATGTCGATCAAATAATTGTATTCGCCCCGATAATAGATGTAGCAAGTTTCGACACCGAGAGCGAAGGCCCCGATCAGCATTCCCTCGATCAAAGCGTGTGGATCGCGTTCGAGTAAATATCTGTCCTTAAATGTTCCGGGTTCGGATTCATCCGCGTTACAAACAATATATTTAGGTTTTGGCGAATCTCTCGGAACAAACGACCATTTCATTCCGGTCGGAAACCCCGCGCCGCCACGACCTCGAAGCGCCGATTTTTTTACTTCATCGATGATCTCATCCGAAGACATATCCATCGCCTTCTTCAAGGATTTATAGCCGCCGTGTTCCTGATACACCTTTAGCGTATGCCCGTCTTTTACGTGCATTAGCTTCAGTTGGAGCGGTTCGCAGCCTATTGCTTTGATTTCCATAGAACTATTTTTCTTTCGTAATTCTTTCCGTGTCGTAATCCATTCGCAAATAAAGCGTAAATTGAACGATCGGCTCGATGCCAATGCCGTTGATCGACTTATCAAAATCATTCGGATCAAGCGGTTCGTAATAAAATGTAAAACTTTTTCTTTCGAGCACCTGATTTCCGGTTCGGACATTTGTCCGCGCATTTCCGGATTCATATGCCTGATAGCGTTTGTATCTTGACGCCGGATAATGCGTATCATACTGTTCGCGTGCTAACCCGACAGGCGCAATTTTTACGTCGAAGGAATTCTTATATTTCGATTCCTTTTCCTTGATGATCTTCGCCGCTTCATTAAACAGCCTTTCCTTAAATTTTTCAGCATCGCTGACGAGGTAGTCTACTTTTATCAGATCAAAAATCTTTAGTTTTGCCGCGGCGGCCACGATCGGCTCAAGCTGTTCATCTTTTAAGTATTTGATCGCGATCGTCTTCTTAGTTTCAAATCCCGATAACGATTCCGTCGCAGTGTTTCCTTCGATCGTGAAATCATAAACGCGGTTTTGGGTAATAAAATCAACGTAAATATCGGATCTTGAAACACCGAGTTTTCCAAGTTCGCCGATAAACGCATTTAACCGGGCGGTAAGCTTTGTATTATTTTGTTCCGGTGTCGAATTTTCTTCCTGAACACCAAAAACAGCGACGTATGATTCCGCCTTTACATTTATCAAAACACTCGCTTCGATCGAATACTGATGTTCATTGCCCGAATCAAGAACACCGGAATTTGTTTTAACCTGCTTCGGCTGTGAATTGTAAACCTGATTACCGCTTTGCTGCGCAAAAGCAGCTGAAACCAGTAAAGTCAAAATTCCGATTATTAATACAAGTTTTTTCATTTCTAAAATTAATCGAGCGAATCCATCATTTTATCAACTTTTTCGATCGTCAGATCTTCGTGATAATCAAAACCAACTTGCAGCATTGGAGCCGTTCCGCAGCTTCCAAGGCATTCAACGCGCGTGACCGTAAATTTTCCGTCTTCCGTAGTTTCGCCCGGGTTAATTCCGAGTTTGTCGCAAATATGCCCGGTAATTTCGGGCTCACCCATGATGCGGCACGAAAGCGTTTTGCAGACCTGTATGTGGTGTTTTCCGACCTTATGTAGGTTAAACATTGAGTAAAAGGTCGCAGTTTCCCATACGTCGGTTACTTCGAGATCCAAAAACTTTGCGATAAAATTTACGCCGGGATTATCGAGATATCCGCGTTCTCTTTGAATTACAAAAAGAAGCGGGATCAACGCCGAACGCTCTCTGCCTACAGGGTATTTTGTGAGATGCGACTTCATTTCCGCGACTACTTCGTCCGAAAATTCCGCGATCTCATCGGTCGTTACGACCTTATTTGTATAGTCAGTTGCAACTGATGACATATTTTATCTAGTGAATAGTGACAGCGCTTAGTGAATAGAGCCTTTTGTAAACATGCTACAACGGATTTCAAACTGCTAGTTTTTATCTATCAATTTCCCCTAAAACTATATCTAACGAACCGATCACAGCTACCACGTCAGCAATTAATTCGCCTTCGACCATATCCGGCAACGCCGAAAGGTTTACAAAACTAGGACCGCGGAAATGAACTCGTTCGGGCATTGGTCCGCCGTTTGATTTCATATAGACGCCGAGTTCGCCTTTCGAAGCTTCGATCGCATGATAAACCTCACCTTCCGGAACATTGAATCCTTCAGCAACGATCAAAAAGTGGTGAATAAGCGAATCCATATGTTTTAGCATATCGTCACGGTCGGGAAGTACGACCTTTGGCGCATCGGCTTTGGTGGGTCCCGGTTTTAATCGTTCTAAAGCTTGTTTGACGATCTTTTCGGATTCATAGAGCTCACGCATTCGAACTTTGAAACGTCCCCAAACATCGCAGCTTGTTTCAACCGGAATATCAAAATCATAGGTCTCGTATCCCGTATAAGGATTGTGAATCCGCAAATCGAGTTCGACACCGCTCCCGCGAAGACACGGCCCTGTAAGCCCCCAACTAATTGCCTCTTCTTTGCTGATATACCCGATTTCCTTAGTCCGGCTCTGAAAAAGTGGATTGCCCGTGACAAGCGTTTCAAACTGCTTCATTGCGGCAGGGAAGTCAGCCAAGAATTGCTTGCAGCGTCTTTCAAATCCCGCCGGCAAATCCATCATCAGACCGCCGATTCGGAAATAACTTGGCGTCATGCGTCCGCCCGATACGGCTTCTATAAGGTTGAGAATTTTTTCCCGTTGGCGAAAGCAGAAAAAGAATACGCTCATCGCACCTATGTCGAGCGCGTGAGTGCCAAGCCAAACCATATGCGACGCGATCCGCTGCAGTTCGCACATCAAGACGCGGATCACCAGGGCGCGTTCCGGAATCTCAATTTGAAGTAGTTTTTCAGCCGCCATTACGTAGGCGAGGTTGTTTCCGAGCGGATTAAGATAATCCATTCGGTCGGTAATAACGATTCCTTGCTGGTATTTCTTGTATTCGAAAAGCTTCTCCATTCCGGTATGAAGATAGCCGATGTCCGGGATCGTTCTGATCACCAGTTCGCCGTCGAGCACAAGTTCGAGACGCAAAACACCGTGGGTTGAAGGGTGCTGCGGACCCATCGATATAGTCATCTGCGATTCCAGGGAATCGTCCAGAACTCCGACCTGTTCGGATTTGTTTTCTAAAGCAACGCTCATATAAATTGAATCTACGTCAGGCTGTACGGCTCGTATCCTCTTAACGGGTAATCTTTCCTAAGCGCGTGGCCATCGAAATCCGACGGCAAAAGAATTCTCCGAAGATCGGGATGTTCGTCAAAAATTATCCCCAAAAGATCGTATGTTTCACGCTCGTGCCAGTTTGCGGTTTTCCAAAGTCCGGTTACGGTTTGAACATGCGGATCATCTTCTATGAGCAAAACCTTCAACCGCAAACGGCTGTGATGGATCGTAGAAAATAGATGGTAATTAACTTCAAAACGCGGATCTTCCTCCGGTCCCCGATCGCAACCGCAGAGATCGGCGAGCATATCAAACTCGTGCGTTCTCTTTAGGTAGTCGCAAACGGCGACAATGGATTCGCGCGGAACAATTACTGTCGTTTCACCGAGCGCGTCAATTACGTCGGTTACCCAAGCATCGTTTGTCGCCTTTAAGTCAAGAACGAACTCTTCCAAGTTTCGAGATTGTCCCATATTTATTATGACGAGCGTCGTTTTTCGTGTTTCGATGGAACCGTGTATGGTTTTGTTCGTGCGGTTCTGGCTGCGTCTTCAAGTGTTGTGCCTTCCGTTACGGGAAGTGTGCCGGGCACGATCGATTCCCGTGATTCGGCTTCGAATGTGTCGCGGCGCTCTTTTACGGATTCCTTCATTATCTTTTCTTGGAGCATCATTATCGCGTGGACCAGCATTTCAGGACGCGGCGGGCATCCAGGAACATAAATATCCACCGGAACGACCTTGTCAACACCTTGCACGATCGCGTAGTTATCAAAAACGCCTCCGGATGTGGCGCAGGCTCCCATCGAGATGACCCATTTCGGTTCAGGCATTTGGTCGTAAATTCGTCTTAAAACCGGTGCCATTTTCCGCGATACTCTTCCCGATACGATCATTACATCGGCCTGGCGCGGACTTGCACGAAAGGTTTCCGCACCAAATCGGGACAGATCGTTTCTTGACGATACGCTATTCATCATTTCGATCGCGCAGCAAGCCAATCCAAACGTAGCAGGCCAGAGCGACGATTTTCTCGCCC
>JBGTGX010000160.1:0-19491 GCA_041746475.1 Pyrinomonadaceae bacterium
TCGGGAGTGCTCCTTATGCGAACTGTAGGTCTGATTTCTTCCGGCTGTTCAGTAGCGATTGTATCTTGGTTCTTTCCGGTTTCGTTGATAATGCGTTCCCGGTCTTGGGCAGTAGCATTTTCGACAACAAAAACGGAAACAAATAAAATACAGAACACGAAGGCAGGCAGACTTTGCGGAAATGGTAACTTAGGCATAATTTGACGATTTTTCGGGAGTGGAGAGCGGATGGACCTTATTGCCCTATTAATTTAAAAACGATTAAAGCCCCTTTTGTTCCAAAATCTCTTCTCGAGATTTCAAAAGTTTGTATTGGATTGTTAGTTTAATTGATTTGTTTTCTTTTCTTAAAGACAAAAAATTATCTCGCAGATTCGAGGAAAAATCAAATCGAAATGAAAAGCATGAGGAAATCGTTTGATTTTGGTGGTCCGGGAAAACAAATATGCTTTCGGCTATCCCGCTTTGAGGATAGAGAATAATCCTTCATTTCGAAGGATTATTCTCTATGCCTGCCCTGCCTTGATACCCGCCGTGCGTTCCCTACTAGTTGTCCTTTGGATATTTAAAGACATTTCTAATCGACTAATACTTCCCGAAAATCAAAAAAGAAAAGATGCAGAAAAGTAATAGACTCGTCTGCATCTTATAATCTACGATCGTCGAAAAATTTTACGCGGAGAAAGATTCACCGCAACCACATCCGCCCGTTGCATTTGGGTTCTCAAATGTAAAACCCGAACCCATCATATTTGACGTGTAGTCAATGGTGATTCCATTTAAATACTGTCCTGAAAACATATCAACAAAAAGTCTTACACCCTCTTGTTCAATGATGTTGTCGCCCTGTTTTGATTCTTCTTCAATATTAAGGCTGTACTGAAAACCCGAGCAACCGCCTGGTACGACTCGTACGCGCAATCCCGCCGTCTCCGGTAAATCGTCTTCACCTACCATAAACTTCTTGATTTCCGTTGCCGCGTTTGGCGTTACAACTACTTCAACTGTTGGTGCTGCTACTGCTGACATATCTTATTAATTGCTCCTTATTTCACAAAAAATCGAATTCGAATAAATCGAATCCTTACATTAAAGTCAATTTTACAGATTCAACCCAAGATTTACAAGTCTTCGATCACAACCAGCCACTATTAATCGCGGCACCGACTGACACGGCTGTAAACAACAAATATTCCGGTTGAAGGGAATTTTTCATCAAGTTTATCGCCGACGCAAAGACCACATATCCACCATCCGGCGAAATTGCGGGACGTCCCACTCCGCCTTTTCCATTCTTTGCAATAATCTTTTGTTCAGCCGTCCGCAAATTTCGAATTATAATGCATCCGCCTAGATTGCTTGCACTCGTGCTAAACGCGATCCAATTTCCAACAAACGATAGTGAAGGCTCCTCGCCTTGTCGCGCAGAACTGTCCGCATCACCAGGTTCGCCCTCGATCCCGAATTTGCCAAAACAATTCCGCCGGACAAGATCGACCGCAAATACGTCTTGGTAGCTGTTGCCGTCGTTGGGCACCATATTTGTCGATGTCTCGATTTGGAGAAAAACGGGAAACTCCCGGCTTATTTTAAGGGGAAAATAGAGGATCAAAACGTCGCGATCGCCCGCGTTGCAAAACAGGGATGAAGCGATTCTCGTTTTTCCTTGTTTTATCTAGCTCTGGTTACAACTTTCAATTCCGGTTTCATCGCTTCAATCGAAATTTGCCTCGCTACCTCTTCCGCAGTTTTTCGAAAAGCCTCGGCTTGAGGAGAATCGGGATTTGAGATCACAACCGGGATCCCTTTATCACCACCTTCGCGCACTTCCAAACCGATCGGAACCTCACCAAGAAAGGGAATTCCGTGGGTTTCCGCAAAGTTTCTTCCGCCACCTTCACCAAAAATATTGTAGCGTTTTTCAGGCATATCGGGTGGTACAAAATAAGACATATTCTCGATAACACCCAAAACCGGAACTGCCACCTGCTCAAACATTTTGAGCGCTCTCGTAACGTCTGAAAGTGATACTTTCTGTGGAGTCGTCACCAAAACTGCACCTTGTACCGGAACTAATTGCGCCAAAGAAAGCTGAACATCGCCCGTTCCGGGCGGCATATCGACGATTAAATAATCGAGCTCTCCCCAATCTACGTCACTTAAGAATTGCCGAACCACGCCGTGAAGCATTGGCCCCCGGAGCACCATCGGCTTATCCGCGGGAACCAAAACCGCCATTGAAATTAGTTTTATACCGTGTGCTTCGATGGGGACGAGTTTATTCTGATTCGCGATCTTCGGCTGTTCATTCTGAACACCGAGCATCATTGGAACATTTGGTCCATAGACATCGGCATCCATTATTCCAACTTTTGCTCCGTCATTTGAAAGCGCTACGGCCAAATTCACTGCGACCGTCGATTTTCCGACACCGCCTTTTCCTGAAGAAATCGCGATGATGTTTTTAACGCCCTCGATCGTGAGGTTATTTGCAAGCCCGCGTCCTTTTGGTACGTCTGCGTCCATTATTACGTTGACGTTTTCAACACCGTCAATTGAGCCGATAAGTTGTTTGGCATCCGTTTCGAATTGTTCCTTGACGGGGCAAGCAGGCGTAGTCAGAACGATTCTTAGCGAAACATCGCCGCCTTTTATTTCCAAATCCTTTATGAATTCGAGCGTTACAATATCCTTCTTAAGATCGGGGTCGATAATGTTTCTAAGCTGGTCCAAGACCTGCACTTCAGTGATTTGACTCATAGTAAAAACCTTTTGATTCTTTATTTGTTATTATTTTCACAATACACGAGCAAATTGATGAGTTCAACCAAACAAAAACTATTCTCGACGCTCGCCGGAGAGGCAAGGGGATGCATAATTTGCCCAAATTTGGCCGATAAAATAGCGGTTTTAACCGAAATGAACGGGAATCTTGACCCGAAGGTTTTGTTTATTGCCGAAGCGCCGGGCAGGCAGGGTGCTGATCGAACACGTAAACCTTTTTGGGGAGATAAATCGGGTGAGAATTTCCAAATTTTACTTGATTCGATCAAACTAAAACGTGACGATATCTTTATTACAAACGCCGTTTTGTGCAGCCCGCGAAAGCCAAATGGCGCAAACCGCAAACCAAAAAAAAGCGAAATGAATAATTGCGCGGCCTTTTTAAAACGGACGATCGAGTTGATCGATCCGCCAGTGATCGTGCCGCTTGGAACGGTTGCGCTTGAAGCTCTCCAGAAGATCAAAACGCATTCGTTTACTCTCAAAGACAATGTCGCATGCGTTTCGGAATGGAATGGTTACAGAATGATCCCGCTTTATCATCCGAGTCCTCAAGTATTTGCGATGCATCGGCGATTGAATCAGCAACTTGAGGATTACAAAGTCTTGAGTACGGTGATAAAAAACCTATGATCAAATACCGAACATTCGAAGAAGCAGATTATTCGCAAATTTTTAAAACGATGGATGAAGCATTTTCCGATTATCAAGTAGATATGAAGATGGATATCGACACTTATCGAAATCGGCTCGAACTCGAAGGGGTAAGTTTCGAACACTCAGTCGGGGCATTTGACGGCGAAAAACTCGTAGGAGCGACGATGAACGCCATTGGAAGTTGGAATGGCGTCAGAGCTGTACATGATTTAGGCACCGGGGTTATCCCCGAATATCGGAGAATGGGAATTAGCACAGGAATGTTTGAGTTTATTGTTCCGCAGTTGAAAGAACAAGGCTTTGAAAGATATTCGCTGGAGGTGATCACGGACAATGAGGCGGCCTACCGACTTTATCGGCGCTCAGGTTTTGAAGTTACCCGGGATTTTGTTATCTGCGAACATCGCGACATCTTCGAGCGCAAAGAAAATTCCGCCGATATTGAGATTCGGAGCATCGAAAATCCTGATTGGGATCAGTTGAAGACGTTTTGGACGTTTGAACCTGCATGGCAAAATTCGAGCGATTGTATAAAACGTGCAAAATTACTAAACTTCGGTCTTACCCTCTTGGGCGCATACAAAAATAACGAACTCGTCGGTTACGCTGCGGCTTTTGCAGATTCAGGCAAGATCGCGCAAATCGCCGTCTCCGAAAAATTTCGACGGAAAGGATTCGGAAACGCTTTGTTAAACGATCTTGCGTCGAAAACGAAAAAGTCTCTGCTGATGACCAACATCGATAATAATGCCATTGAACTAATTAAAGTGCTTGAATCAAATGGGTTTGCTCACACGCTTTCGCAATACGAGATGGTTTTAACACTTTGAGTCGATAGAATTTTATGAAAAAAGTAAGAATTTATGGGTTGCCGCATTGCACGACGTGTAAAAAAGCCGTTGAATATTTAAAAAACGCGGGTGTCGAAATTGAAAGTTTTCATGACATAAAGGAAAATCGACTTTCGCGCAGGGAAATAGAACAGCTGATTGAACGAGTCGGCGGCGCGGAAAATCTTTTTTCCAAACGTGCGATGAAATACAGGGCGATGGGTTTACATGAAAAGGAAATTTCTGAGAAAGAAACGATCGATCTGATGGCTGAGGAATATACGTTTGTTAGACGGCCGGTTTTGGTTTATGGAGACATGGCTCTTGCGGGGTTTTCGAAGAAGAAATACGACGAGTTATTGAAATAGATGAACGATTTCCTAAAAGATTACGAAAAACTTGCGGGCGGCAGTTTGGGATTTCATAACCAAAATCGCGGACTTTTTGAAGTCTCCGGCGGCGAGGCGGTTCAGTTTTTAAATGGTTTGATAACCAACGACATTGCAAAGCTCGAAGACGGCGCACAGATGCTCGCCGCTTTTCCGACCCTTAAAGGAAGAATGTTTGCGGTTGTCCGGGTAATGCGTATTGGCGATAGATTTTTGTTTGAAACTGAAGAAGCGACCCGGCAAAAAGTTTTCGACAATCTTTTTCGTTTTACCTTCGCGGGCGATTTTCATTTAACCGATCTTTCTGAGAAATATGAATTCTTTTCGTTTTTTGGTGATCTTAAAGGCACGGAGTTTTTTAACAAAGGAATAATTAATTTCGAAAACGATTACTTTGTTTCAGCTGATTCCGTTGTGGAGTTTAAGAAATCTTTATCTGATCCAATTGAGATTTCAGACGAACTATACGAAACATTGCGGATAGAAAGAGGCATTCCGAAATACGGCATCGACATGGATGAGGAAACGGTTGTGCCCGAAGTGAATCTTGATGGAATCATCAGCTATCACAAAGGCTGCTATATTGGGCAGGAAGTTATTGCTCGCATTCATTTTCGCGGAAAGGTTGCAAAACAATTGATTGGATTGGTGCTTGAAAGTGAGGCAGACGGCGGAAACCCGACAGTTATGAAAGGTGCGGGAAGCGATCTCATTGGCGCGGAATTAAAATCGATTGATGATAAGAGCGCAGGCTTTATTACGTCCGTTACATTTTCACCAAAGCTAGGAAAAGCGATTGCGCTTGCTTATGTCCGTAACGCATTTCTTGAAGCGGGAACGGAATTAAACCACGGACGATTCTCAATGAAGGTTGCGGATTTGCCGTTTATTTAAAGTTATTTTCGAACGCTAATGCGTTCGTGCGGACAAGGATGTCCGCGCTCCAGTTTATGGAAGATTTAGATATTCCAAATGCGAAGCTCGCATATACAATAATTCAATCGCTCTTGGGGGCAAATGAGGCGGTGAGCGATCTTCTTGTAGTAATGTCTCACGCGCTTGATCAAGATACGGTGAAGGCTCTAACAAACACCAACGAGTGGGAAAAGTATATGGATTCTAAGCGCGAACTCGAGAATACGAAGCTTCAGATTGAAAAGTTTACTGAAGAATTGAAAAAAATGGAAAACGGATAGCGAATAATGGAAAATAGGGAAAATGTCCTCAAAGATAAATCTTACAGGTTTGCGCTTCGAATTATTAAGCTTTACAAACACATTATCCAAAGCAATAAAGAATATGTGCTTTCGAAACAAGTTCTTCGTTCTGGAACCTCGATTGGTGCTAATGTAACTGAAGGGAGCCAAGCGCAGTCGAAAAGCTGATTTCGTTCATAACATGTCAATTTCTTTAAAGGAAGACTATGAAACTGAGTATTGGCTGTGTTTATTGAGAGATTCCGATTATTTAACGAAAGCGCAAGCGGCATCATTGATCGATGACCGCAATGAGCTTCAAAAAATACTAACCGCTTAGATCAAGACGGCTAAAAAACGAGTTAAATAATGAATTATCCATTATCGGTTGTCCGTTATGAATTGATTATCATTGGTGCCGGTCCTGCAGGAATTTCCGCTGCATACGAATCGAAAAGACTGGGTTTAGAATATCTGGTTCTTGAAAAAGGCTTGATTGGGAATACGATTTACAATTATCCGGTTGGTTTGACCGTGTTTTCTACGACGGATGAACTTGAATTTAGGGATGGCGATTTAAAACCCGCCCGCGAAAAGCCGACCCGTGAAGAACTTCTTTCTTATTACGTGAAGTTTGTTTTGGATAATGAATTGAATGTACAGACCGAAGAAACCGTAGAATTAGTCGAGCAAATAGCAGAGCATTATTTCAAATTAAAAACGGACAAAGCACTATACGAGACGAAAAACGTCTTGTTTGCCCACGGCGCGATGGATTATCCGCGAAAGTTGGGTGTCAAAGGCGAAGATTTGCCTAAGGTATACGATCATTTTCGCGAAACTTATCCGTGGGTAAAAAAGAAAGCACTGATCGTTGGCGGTGGAAATTCGGCTGGCGAAGCGGCACTTTTTTTGGCCGATGAAGGTGCGGAAACGACGCTGGCGATATTTCGAAAGGATTGGGAGGAAACCGATCCGAAGCAAGGCTGCATTAAGTATTGGGTAAAAGATCCTCTCGAAGAACAGCTCAAAAAGCGCTGTTTGAATTTGTTTTTTCTCGGAAAGGTAATTGAAATTCGGGATAAAGAAATCATTTTAGAGGGCGAGGACGGCAAACAGCAAACTCTGGAAAATGATGTCGTTTTTGTATTAGTTGGTTCTGACGCCGATCTTACAATGCTAAAAAATTTGGATGTCGAAACCGTAAACGGAAAATACGGCGAAGTGCCCGTTTATGATGAAGAAACATTTGAAACAAACATTCCCGGCATTTATGTCGCCGGACATTTTACCAACTCGCGGCACATAAAAGCTGCGATTGAGGTTCCGCGAAGAATTGTTTCGAAAATCGTTTGTGAGATGAAGACGGAAGAAGATGATGGGGATAACGATTCGGAAGTATAGGGAAGAAGATAAAGATCAAATTTGGGAGATTATCAAAAACGTCATATCTCAGGCGGATTCGTTTACATACGTACCCGACACAACCCGCGAGTTTGCTCTGGATGATTGGTGTCACCCCGAAAAAGCAACTTATGTCGCGATTTCCGGGGATGAAATCATCGGTACCTATTACCTAAAAGCAAATCAGTTTGGACTTGGCTCGCATATCGCAAACGGCGGCTATATGGTTTCTCCGGATGCCAGAAGCAAAGGTGTCGGGCGTTTAATGGGCGAACATTCCCTTGAGACGGCAAAGCAAATGGGTTTCCGCGCAATGCAATTTAATATTGTTGTGAAAAGTAATGTAATGGCGGTAAACTTATGGAATAGTCTCGGTTTTGAAATTATCGGCGAAATTCCCGAAGCGTATAGAGGTAAACACGATGGATTTACCGATGCGTATATAATGTACAAAAAATTACAATAGGTAGATTTAATGGTCCTCACACAAGCCAAAGAAATTCTCAAACACCAATTCGGCTACGATTCATTCCGGATGAATCAGGCAGCCGCTATTGAAACTGTCTTATCGAAAAAAGACTGCGTCGTGCTAATGCCGACAGGAGGAGGTAAATCAGTTTGTTACCAGATTCCCGCGCTAATGAATGATGGATTGACTTTGGTCGTTTCTCCGTTGATAGCACTGATGAAAGATCAGGTTGACGCACTCGCGGGCAACGGGATTGACGCGGCGTTTTTGAATTCTACCCAGACCCCAAAAGAACAGATCGAAGTTTTTCGAAAAGTTAAAAGCGGCAAATTACGACTTCTTTATGTGGCACCCGAGAGGCTTTTTCAAAGCGGCAATCAATTTATCGATTTTCTAAGAGAATTGAATATATCGTTGTTTGCGATCGACGAGGCTCATTGTATTTCGAGTTGGGGGCATGATTTTCGTCCCGAGTATCGCAAACTCACGAAACTAAAGCAATATTTTCCCGAGGTTCCTCTGATCGCGCTAACTGCAACCGCAGATAAATTGGTACGCAGAGATATAATCAAATATCTGCAGTTGGAAAAATACGAGCTCCTTGTTTCTAGTTTTAATCGTCCAAATATTTTCTACACAGTAAGACCCAAACGAAATTCCTATTCACATTTATTGGATTTTCTCGAAAATCGAAAGGAACAAAGCGGAATAATTTATTGCTTGAGCCGAAAATCGACGGAGAGCCTTGCGTCGGATCTAAAAGATGAGGGATTCAGCGCGCTGCCTTATCACGCGGGGTTGGATCGAGCGGCAAGGCAAGAGAATCAAGAACTTTTCCTCAACGACGACGCAAAGATCATCGTTGCAACAATCGCTTTTGGTATGGGAATCGACAAGTCAAACGTACGATTTGTCGTGCATATGGATCTACCCAAAAACGTCGAAAGTTATTATCAGGAAACTGGGCGCGCCGGAAGAGATGGTCTCGAAAGCGACGCTTTGATGTTTTTTTCCTGGGGCGATGTTGTAAAGCTAAAGGGTTTTGCGGAAGTCGATAACAATCAACATCAGACAGAGATAATGCTGAAAAAGCTCAACCAAATGGGTGAATTCGGTGATATGAAAACGTGTCGAAGGAAATTTCTCCTCAGATATTTCGATGAAGTATTAAATGAAGATTGCGGACATTGCGACAATTGCCGCTCGGAATTTAAAAAAATCGACGGCACTATTATCGCGCAAAAAGCGTTAAGTGCGGTTGCGCGAACCGGCCAGGCATTTGGTTTGAGTTATTTGATCGATTTTTTGCGAGGCTCAAAATCCAAAAAGATAAGGCTTGAGCACCTCAACTTAAAAACCTATGGTGTCGGTGCTGATATATCAAAGGACGATTGGTTTCACTACTTTAAGGATCTGATTTCGCAAGGCATTGTTGGGCAAACCGAGGGCCAATTTCCCACGCTCCATTTGACCGAGGAAAGTATGGAAGTTTTACAGGGAAATCGCTCGGTCGAGCTTTTTGAGATCATAGAAAAAGCTGAGAAGCGTACCTCGCTGGTTGGCGACAAATCGCTACCTTATATTGCTGAATTGTTTGAGAAACTCAAAAAACTCCGCACGAGATTTTCACGGGTCGAAGGTGTTCCGCCTTATGTGATTTTTTCCGACGCGACTTTGGTCGAATTCGCAACCTATTTTCCTCAAAACGATAGCGAGATGCTAAAAATATCGGGAGTGGGCGACGTGAAGATGGGCAAATACGGGCTTGATTTTATGGTCGAGATCGTCAAATACTGCGACGTAAATTCTCTCGAATCTCGAATCAACTTAAAAATCCCAAAACGGAAAAAGCGTTCATTACGCGACAGGAATGGAGACGACACATATTCTATTTCTTTGAAACTATTCAGAGACGGGAAATCGGTCGGAGCAATAGCAAAAGAAAGAGGGTTGAAGCGAAATACGGTTGAAAATCATCTCGTAAGGTTTATTCCGAGTGGTGAAGTTCAAATTGAAGAGCTCGTTGAGGAGAAGAAGATCGGGATTATCCGAAGCGCGATCTTCGAACTAGATTTGTCGAATGGTCTCGCGCCAATAAAAGAATTTTTAGGTGAGGATTTTAGTTACAGCGAAATTCGTGCGGTTGCAGCAGGTTCTAGTTAATTTGACGTGGCGGGCTTCCGCCCCGAATTCTCCATCGCGAATTTCGATCCATTACTTTGATTTGATATCCCCAATAATAAAGCGTCGCGATAGTAAACTTTAAGACGCTTTGTTTCCTAATTGTTTGTAGTGATCAATTGATATTCTCCGGCTTCATTTTTCGAATGAAAATCTTCTGATCGCTAAATTTTTCACCAATGTTTGAAGGATTAAGGGCGAAACGCTTAATATCAATTGTTTGCTCCGGTTTTCCGTCGATCGTTTCTACCCAGCGGTGCGGGAGATTTAGTCCTCCTGCCTTTCTGAAGTTCGAAAACCTGATTTGATGTTCGACCTTCTTACCTTCACCGAGCTGCTTCTTGAATTCGATAAGTTTTTCCTTTGACATCTTTTCTTTTTCGCCCCGCACGATTACCCCGTTGCCGAAATCCGTTGCGACGTAGGTAATCATCTGAGGAAGGTTCGTTGTTGCGTTGAGAAACATTTTGAAGGTTGAGCCCTTGGATTCGACTTCTATAATGTTACTCGCGTCGCCGTCGACATTCCCCCCGCCAATATATTTATAATTGACGTCGGTGCCCGCGGGCGTCGTCATAAGCAAGACGAGAGCTGTTTTTAAAAATTCGTTTTGCCTCGGAAACTTCGCCTTTTCACCCTTTCCGATCTTATCGATGGTAATTGTTTTTCCATCTTCGGTCGTCCATTTTTCGGAATCGCCATTCCCTTTTTTTCCAACGGAAACATCAATCTTTTTGCCGTCGTCGCTTGTCCAGGTCGACCCTGCTTCTCCGCCTTTTTTCTTAATTATGACTTCTTTAATAGCGCCATCCTTATCGTCACCGTCAATGCGATCAAATTCTATTTCGTTATCACCATCGCCGCTTACGACAACGGTTTCAATTCGTTTTATTTTCTTCGAGTCAGCGCCTTCACCCGGCTCTCCGATCTTTACGGTTTTCGAGAATTTATCCGGCAATATGAAGTTAATCTCCATCTCACCAGCCTTCTTTTCGCCGTTAGTTGTGCGAAGTTGATTTATTTCGCCTGTGATCGTCATGCTTTTCACGGAATCGATCGCGGAGTTTCCGCCAATCGCCGCACGCGATTTCTTTATCAATTCAAGTGCCTTTTCGTCGAAACCAAGTTTGGCGCTGGCGTCATTTATAAAATTCCCAAACCCGATTAAAATCGCCGCGATTACTAAACATTTAACTATGAATAACTTCATTTTCTTGCCTCCAATAAAATATAACCAAAAATCCAAAGACAAGTATCACAGAAGATCGATAACCGGTGGTTAAGAGAAAGCAAAGAGTTTGTAAAGGATGTAAAAAATCGATCATACTAGAACGATCTCAAGCGGGAATCAGCTACCTTCCGATCCAGTTAGAAATCTTCCTGCCGATATTTTCAGCGATTGGCGGATCATAATTTGATAAAACGATCACGGCATATTTGTTAGGTAAATTGGATAAAATAATTGCGTTTACACCGTCCGAAACCCCGCCGATTCTCAGCCCATTTACGAGCATATCAGTCGTCAAAATTCCTGTTGAATCCTTTAATGACTTTGGAATAAAAAACTTTCCCGAATCGATCACATTTGCAAATTTCTGGAAATCTCCGGCGGTCGAATACCTCCACCCGCCAAACTGCCGATTGCAGGCAATGAATATTGTAAAGTTTGCACTTGATCGATTGCTCTCCAGCTTTTTCCGCTGGTTGGGAAATCGAATCGCGTATTTTTCACATATCCGGAGTCCTGCGACAACAACCCGAAATATCGTTTATTTTTTTTCAGTGTAAAATGCTTTATTAACGATTTTCCATTCGCCGTCAATTTTCAGAAGCGTCATATAATCGACGAATTTTGCATTTGGATTGGGGGCTGTCCTATATAAGTAAAAATATCATAGGATGGGGGAGCGAGGAAGAGTCGTTTAGGCCGATCAAATGTAAATCCGTAATCAAGCGTCAGTAATCCGTCTGACGATGATACGCTCAATTTTCTTCCCAACCTTTTCGACAATTTTCCAAAAGCATACGACCTCCAAAATGTTTTATTGTTAAAACTATGAAAAGGAATTGTTAAGATTGTAAAATTTCGTAGAAAGTATTGTTTTTCGCTTGTATTTGCCTGCATAATCCCATTAATGACGAAGAATTGGTTTTCAACTTTAGTGATCTTGGCTCTCTTTGGATTGCTTGTCTTACTCGCGACCCTTCAATATCGATGGGTTGGACAGATCGGGGACTCGGAAAGAACCCGGCTTACCGCACGCTTAAAAGACGATACATTGCGATTTGCCGAAGACTTTAATCGCGAAATCCAATCGGTTTATTTTGCGTTTCAACTCGACCCAAAAAACATTGAGTATAAAGACTGGCGTCCCTTCACAAAACGGTTTGTCTTTTGGAAAACGATATCAAAAAACCCCGAATTGGTTCAAGACTTCTATTTTGTCAGATCCGCGGGCGAAGAATTACCGCTTAGATATAAACTTGACAAAGCGGAGTTTTCGGAATCAGATTGGACGAACGATCTCAGGAAAATTCACGATGCCGCCAGAAAAACAAGCGAATCGATTCCGGTTGTGGAATTTCAAACCGATTCGAATAAGGCGGAATTGGCGTTGGTCGTGCCGGTTCTTGAAAAAGCAGTGAAACCTGACGAGGTAGTTATCCGAAAGAATTTGGGAACGGAAATAAAAACCCGTGAACTCGAAATTTCCCGCGTGAAAACCATCGGCTTTCTCATCATTATTTTGGATGAGGATGTTGTGCGAAACGAAATTCTAACGAAACTATCGGCTAAGTATTTTTCGGGTGGAAACGACGGAAGTTACAACATCTCTATCGTGAATTCGTACAATAGGACGGTTTTTCAAACCGGCGGGAAAATTGTTGATGCACCTGACGCAACGAATAATATATTTGATTTAAGACCGCGCGATTTTGCTTTTTTTCCCGAAGAAACCGGAAATACAATAATCGAGTCGCAAATTCGGGAAGGTCAAGATGGAAACGTCGTTGTCAGCGAAACCTATCTCAGTAATAGTTCGTCCCCTAACGAAAAAAATGAAAACGTCGACGTCAGCTTAAAACAGATAGATGACAAAAAAACAAAAATTGCTGTTTTCAATGGCAGCATTGCAACTTCCGAAGGGGTTTGGGCCTTAAATGTACAGCATTCGAGCGGTTCGATCGAAGCATTCGTAGCTCAGACACGCTTCAGAAATTTATTAGTTAGCTTTGGAATTTTAGCTTTATTGGCGTTGAGTATGCTTCTCATTTTTGTGCTTTCCCAAAGATCGAAAATGCTTGCGCAGCGGCAGATCGACTTTGTTTCCTCAGTTTCCCACGAATTTCGAACGCCGATTTCTGTTATTTATTCGGCAGGCGAAAATCTCTCTGATGGGTTGATCGGCGGGCCGGAAAAGACAGTAGGTTACGGCAATTTGATAAAAAACGAAGGGAAAAAACTTTCCGTAATGGTCGAGCAGATATTGGAATTTGCCGGTGCGCAGTCCGGAAAGCGCAGATATGAATTTCAGCAAGTTAACATTGAAAATATCATTGCAGGTGCTTTGGCAGAATGTGATCACGCAATAAATTTGGAAAAATTCCAAATCGAAAAAGAAATCGAAGCGGATTTACCACGGGTTTTTGCTGACGAAAAGGCACTGACGCAAGCTTTCCAAAACATAATCAATAACTCGATGAAATACAGCAATGGGAATAAATGGTTGAAAGTCTCGGCGGGAACCAAGGGGACGAATCTTGAGGTTTCTTTTGAAGATCAAGGAATCGGAATATCCTCGAAAGACAAAAAACATTTGTTTGAGCCGTTTTATCGTGCGGATGAGGCTATTGATTCGCAAATTAGTGGAAATGGGCTTGGACTGAGTTTGGTCAAGCAAGTTATTGACGATCACCGTGGAAGCGTCAGAGTTGAAAGCGAGATTGGATCGGGAAGCCGATTTATTATTCGGTTGCCGATTTACGAGGGGCGGAACTCCAAGATATCAAATGAATAGAGTTTTAATCATCGAGGACGAAGAAGGTTTAATTATTACCCTATCGGACCGTTTGTCGAGTGAAGAATTTGACGTGACGGTCGCAAGAGACGGCATCGCAGGGTTCGAAAAAGCAATTGAAAATCGATTCGACGTAATAATTTTGGACTTGATGCTTCCTAAGAAGAACGGATTTGATGTTTGCCGGGATTTGCGCAAAGAAGGCATCAATACGCCGATATTGATGTTGACTGCCCGAGGAGAAACGATCGATAAAGTGTTGGGATTGAAACTCGGCGCGGATGATTATTTGACTAAGCCGTTTGAAATCGCGGAGCTTCTCGCAAGAATTGAGTCACTTCTTAGGCGTTCGGGTAGCGGAGCGACCGGGAAAAACCGCTTTGTCGAATTTGGAAATGTCTATGTAGATTTCGATCGGGTCGAGATAAAGGTTGAAAATAATCTGATCGAGCTCTCCGCGATGGAATTCAAACTCTTACAGTTTTTGGTTGAAAATCGTGGAAAAGTTCACTCGCGTAATGTGCTTCTGGATGAGGTTTGGGGCTACGATGCAATGCCGAACACAAGAACTGTGGATGTACACGTCGCCTGGCTTCGTCAGAAACTTGAAGGAAATCCCAAACATCCAAGATATATTTTAACGGTTCATGGATTGGGCTATAAGTTTGTTGATTAGAGACATTTTTTGTCGATCAACCGGTAAAAAAACATTGACACCAGGGTATAGAACTCAATAAACTGCCGTCAAAGTCGAATAAACGCTTGATTTAATTTGTGTTCCGAGCGAGAATCGAACACTTGTTAAAATTTATCTGTCATCATTCGGAGAAAATTATGAAGTCGCGAGTCGTATTATTTTCTATCAAGGGCGCATTTCTTTTGCTCATCCTAATCATGTCGGCTTCGATCCATGCACAGGAAAAAGCTTCTAGGCTCATCGGTTTCAAAGATGCGCAGGATACCTTCACAAAATGCAGGGAGAATAGCCCGGGACAGCACCGGGGGGTCGGAATCGTTGTAAACCGGGTCGCGGCAGGTTCAATAGAGATCCTGATGGCGATCGAAACCACAAAACAATACGATGGATATTCCGCGATCAAAAACTTCGAAATTTCCGTTCACCCCTTAAAATTGATTGTTGACGAAGAGGGTAGAAAAATTCTTGTTGAAACCGGAAAATCGGCTTCAAAAATCGTTGGTGGATTTGAGCTTGATGAAGGAGCGAGTGAAATGATCGCAACCCCAAAAGTTATCTTGCCGATTGGTGTCGATGCATCTGCAGTGCGAGTAAGAATTCTCGGGGTTTTTGGTCGTGACAGAGTAACGATATTAACCGCAAATATCGATGGAGACAACACAGCTAGTGTTTGCTACGGAAAAGCCAAGGCGAAAAAGTAGATAGCTAAAACCCGGCTTCCGGAGTTGAAGGCCTGCGGCGTGCGACGCCTGTCTTCTTAGCAGCTTTCTCAACTGCTTTTGAAACCGCTTTCGCCACACGTTTATCAAAAACTGAAGGGATTATGTAGTCGGAATGTAGCTCGTCTTGGCCGACAATTGAGGCTATTGCTTCGGCTGCCGCCAATTTCATCTCTTCGTTAATTTGAGATGCCCGGCAATTTAATGCCCCACGAAAAATTCCCGGAAAGCAGAGTACATTATTTATTTGGTTTGGATAATCCGAACGTCCCGTTGCCATGACGGCAACATGGTCAGCGGCTTCTTCAGGATAAATCTCAGGGTCAGGATTTGCCATCGCAAAAACGATTGGGTCACTCGCCATTTTATTGAGGTCTTCGACATCGATCACGTTTGGTGCAGAAAGTCCGAAGAAGACGTCTGCGCCATTCATCACATCATGGATATTTCCTTTTTCGTTATTTGGATTCGTGTTGCGTGCAAACCAGTCTTTCACCCAGTTCATATTCTCCGTGCGTCCCCGGTAAATCGAACCGCTCGTATCGCATCCGACCACATTAGTTACGCCTGCGGCCATTACAATTTTCGAACATGCTACGCCTGCCGCACCGATGCCATTTACGACGATTTTGACGTCTTCCATTTTTTTTCCGACGATCTTCAAAGCATTTATCAAAGCTGCCAGAACAACAACCGCGGTACCATGCTGGTCATCGTGGAATACTGGAATATCGAGTTCTTCTTTGAGTCGATCCTCGATCTCAAAACAACGGGGTGCAGAAATGTCTTCAAGATTTATTCCGCCAAACGCAATCGAGATATGCTTGATCGTTTGAACAATTTCGTGGGGATCCGTGGTGTCGAGACAAATGGGGAAGGCATCGACACCGGCGAATTCTTTAAATAGCTGCGCTTTGCCCTCCATGACAGGCATCGCAGCCGCGGCTCCGATATTTCCTAAACCCAAAACCGCGGTGCCATCTGAAACAACGGCGACAGTATTTTTCTTGATTGTGAGCGTGTAAGCTTTTTCGGGGTCTCTATGAATCGCCTCGCACACTCGGGCAACGCCCGGTGTGTAGGCCATGGAAAGATCTGCACGGGTTTTGAGGGGAACTTTGGAGGTTACTTCAATTTTCCCACCGAGATGCATCAAAAACGTTCTGTCGGAAATGTGCTCGACCTCCACCCCGTCGATCATGGAGACGACTTCGACCATCTTCCTTCCGTGATCTTCTGAGAGCGCATTTACCGTAATGTCGCGCGTGATATTACCCTTTCCAACGCGAACAATGTCGATTGCACCGATGTCACCGCCGACGCTGCCAATGGTTGTCGTAATTTCGCCGAGTTTTCCCGGATTGTTTGGAATAAGAACCCGCAAGGTTAAACTAAAGCTCGGACTTGGTGTTTGTTTATCTGTCACTAATTTTTTAAAACCCGCCTGAATGATTTCGAATAAGAACCTAGATTACTTTATTGGATATCATTGGACAAAGATAGAGCGCTGGCATAAAACCTTTTCGGAGTGTTATCGTTTTTCACTCGATCGGACGAATCAAACCTTTGTAAACCGCAAGTATTTTGATTTTATCGGCAGAAAGTATGATGGATTCATAATCTTCATTGGCCGGTCGAAGTTCTATCTTTGCTCCGTGCCGGTACATTTTCTTTAGCACAGTTTTCTTTCTCTCGACCGACGCAACAACACAGTCGCGGTCGCGCGCAAAGGAGCGTTTCTCGACGAGAGCAATGTCGCCTTCGCGAATATTTTCATTTAGCATAGCGTCATTCGGCACGCGAAAAACGCGCAGATTCTTCGGCGGTTCCTCTCCGAGCATACTCTTTGATAAAATTATGCCATCGGATGGGGTCTCAACAAGTGGTATATCGAGCCAATCGATTTTTAATGCCGAGCTACCTACCGCCTGTTCGCGAAGAAGTTCGATTCCAAACGAACCATTTTCACGTTTTCTTGAAATCAATCCCTGACTTTCCAAGGCTTCAATGTGTTTCGCAATTGCCCCTTTTGAACGAACCCCCATCGCCCGCGCAATTTGCTGATATGATGGCTCATATCCGCGCTCTGTAATAAATTCCGTAAGATATTCCAAAACCTCGTGCTGACGACGTGTTCGGGTTTGCATGGAATCGATTCTATTTTCTGACCTTTATATAAGTCAAACAAAATCTCAAAAATCGTTTGCCAAGCCTGCGAAAAAAAGATTGACTGAATTTTTATGTAACGTTAGAATTAGCTCATACATACTTCAAGTTTGTCCAAAATAGAATTTTTATGTCCAAAAGAATCGATGATTTACTGCGGATGGCGATGAGTTTTGGTGCGTCGGACCTGCATTTGCGAGCCGGATCGTACCCAATAATTCGCGTAAATGGAGATTTGCGCCCGGTTTCGAGCGTTGATCGGCTAACTCAAGAAGAGACCTTGGAGATGGCATTTTCGATGATGTCGAATCGGCAGAAAATGGTGTTTAAGGAGTCTTTTGAAGTCGATTTAGGCTACGGCGTTTCGGGTTTGGGACGGTTTCGCGTAAATATTTTTCAGCAGCGAAATTCTATAGGAATAGTAGCCCGGGTTATAACTGATAAAATTCGCGGATTTAGCGAGCTTGGCTTACCTCTTGTACTGAATGAGATCGCTGATGAGAATCGCGGATTGGTGCTTGTTACCGGAACAAACGGAATGGGTAAGTCTACGACTATTTCAGCATTGATTGATTATATAAACTCGACACAGAGTTTGCATATCGTAACGATCGAAGACCCGATAGAGGTTTTACATAAGGATAAGAAATCTTATATCACGCAGAGAGAAGTAGATGTCGATACAAAAAGCTATGCTGAAGCGTTAAGGGGGGCGATGCGTCAAGATCCGGATGTAATTCTGGTGGGTGAGCTAACAGACGCCGAAACCATCGAGACGGCACTAATGGCTGCGGAAACCGGGCATTTGGTGTTATCAACCATGAATACCTTTGACGTGGCAGAAACTCTATCGAAAATGATAACGGCCTTTCCAGAATATCAGCAGCGAACGATTCGAATTCAGCTTGCCGGGCTTTTAAGAGCGATTATTTCACAGCGTCTGATGAAATCCGAAAAAGGCGATTCAAGGGTGCCGGCGGTTGAAATTCTGCGTTCTTCTGATGTGGTTCGCGATTGTATTTTGAATGAGGAAAAGCTTGGAGAAATCCGGGGCGCGATAACGGCCGGAACATCTCGGTTGGGGATGCAGACCTTTGATCAATCGCTTTTGTATCTATATCAATCGGGGCTGATCGATATTGATGAAGCATTGAGAGGTTCGAGCGACGCGGACGATTTTCGACTTAGACTCGCCGGAATATCTACGTCCGAAGCCGGTTTTGACATTGAAGAAGGTGAAGATGAGTCGGAAGCCGAATCCCCTGCATTATTTACACGCAAAACAGCTTGATCGATTGTCTTAAAGAGAGGGTATTTTCAACCAGATAAGCCTTACCCCTTCGTTAAATTGTGATTTTCTCGTAATCTAGCCTTACGCTCATTTGAACCGGAAATAAGTTTTCTTCTAAAAATTTGCGCCGAAAGTAGGATTTCTAACCGGATCGGATATCCCAACTAGTTCAGAAAAAAACCAAATTAGGGTTAAGGTTTTCCAGATCTAACTCAATAAGCAAACACTTTCTAAATAAAGTTTTTCAGTAACCCAACGATTGCTGCGAAAAAGCGCGTTTTTTACAGTATTATCTTGACATCAAAGCACTTCCGCGTGTAAATTCTAGAATTACCCAATCATTTGCGGTTTCGAGAGAGGTAAAGACAATGCCCTTTGTGGCGAATAAATTTCGCCGGAACAAGTTTAGACTGCAGGGCAAAATTCTTACTGCTCAACAAATGCGAATGATTGAAATTGGCTAACCCCGCAAGCTGATTTTTTTAGTATTTTTATATATTAAGGTAAAGTGCGGTGGAGGCTCAATTTTAAATGATTAAGACGCGGCTATATTAAACAACTAAGGAATTAACACGATTTTAAATGTCAAACGAAGTTATTAAAGATGCTGAAGAAAAGGTTGAAACCCCAACTCCAGCTACAGAACAAACCAATCAAGAAACAACAACTGGTGCTGCAGAAGCACCTCA
>JBGTGX010000161.1:0-7634 GCA_041746475.1 Pyrinomonadaceae bacterium
TCCTTGTTGATTGTCGTCCACAGCCGCAGACTCGAACTTCCCGTAAACAGAACCGCATTCTCCGGCGGAGTTTGTCGGCGGTCTATTTCCAATAGAGTATTTATTTCGTGATCCCACAGTTTTTCCCGCTCATACTTTGTGCTTTGAGCTAATGCCGCCAAATTAGTGATAAAAAATACAAGCGAGAAGAACAAAATTCTATTCTTCATAATTCTTTCTCCTCAATATGAGTTCTCTTTTGCGAAAGAATAGTTTGCAAGACCATTAGAATCAAGCAACTCGTTAAAATAGCAATAAAGCCGATCCGCAAATTTTCGTAATAAGTCGAGAGAAACCCGACAAGCCATGTCATAAAGGCTCCGCCTAAAGTCCCAAGCACAAAAATCGGCGTTGCGTTAGTGGTGGATTTCGCGCCAAAAATTTTAGTGAAACGCGCCATATTGGTCGGAAAAATCGAAGAAGTTCCAAAACCAATGACTCCCGCACCGCAGATAAGAAGCCAAAAATCCTGCGCGAGAAGAATTAAAATCGCGCCAATTATCAGCAGCGTTATGTTCCCGAACAAAAGTAAATTTTCCGTGGTTTTTCTTAGGATGAGAGGCGCGAAACCCCGACCCACAACCATTAGCAGAAAGAATATAAAAGCCGCGGAAAGCCAAACGAAAGGCGATTTATCGCCAATGCGCTCTTGAAATGTGGTAATCCAACCACCGACGCTGCTTTCGATACCAATATTTACAAAATTGAAAAACGCGATCAACCAAGCGGTCGGAGATTGCCAGATCCGCCCCGAATTTCCGTCTTCCGGTTCCGGTCTTTCAGAGTTAACCGTGATCTTTGATGTGCCGATTACGATTCCAATTATGAGAAGAAACACCGAAAGGAAAACTGTCGGGAATAGAAAACTATCGTTTGAACCGACCAGATCGACAAATGGTTTTGCTAAAATTGCGCCGACGCCCCAAAAAAAATTGACGGTGTTTAGCGAAGCCGCCGAATTCTGCCGGTTCAATTCGACGGTAAGCATATTTACCGTTGGAATAGTTGACCCGATCCCGATTCCATATATATAGACGGCAAAAAGACACGTGTAAAAACTATCAAAATTCAAGCTCAAACAACCGGCGGACATCAAACAAAATCCCCATATGAGAGTTTTCAAATAACCTAACTTGTTAATACTTGGATTGTATAGAAAAACCCCGGTCAGCGAACCTGCGAATTGGGCAATAAAAAGATATCCAGCATCACGATCATTGAGCGTCAGGCGGTTTGAAAGGACGGGAAGAATCTGCCCTAGTAAGACGGTGATAACCCCGACAAGTAAAAATCCGATATGAATCGAGATCATAAAACTTTTACGTGATATCGATTCCATCGTCGGGATCTAGTTTTTCGCCTTTGCGGTAGATTGGCGGACAATTAGTTGTGGTTCGACGGTAAGCGTTTCTTGTTGTCGCGCCTTAGACGGCTCGTTTAGGCGCCGGAGAAGTGTTTTAGCTGCCAATGCTCCCATTTCAAATAGTGGCTGGCGAATCGTTGTAAGTGAAGGGTTGTGGTATGCGGCAGCGTAAATATCATCAAAACCCAATACTGAAATATCCTTGGGAACGTTCATTTTGGCTTCCCTGAATGCGCGAATTGCTCCGATTGCAGATACGTCGTTAAACGCAAATAGGGCTGTAAAGGGTCTGTTCGCCGCAAGTAATTTTTTTGCAGCATTGTAGCCAATTTCGGGCGACGGCAGCTCTCCTTCTAACTGTTGAATCAATACAGGATCAATCCTAATTTTTTGTTTTTCAGCTTCTTCCATGATCGTCTGAAATCTAATATCTGTATCGGAACTAAAAGCCTGTCCCTTTAAAACGGCAATCTGTTTGTGTCCCAAAAGTTTCAGGTGTTTCAAACCTAGCTCAGCAGCCTTTTTGTGGTTTAAAATCACATTTGTAACGCCCGGGATATCTTCGTGCCCCGAAACGTTTACGATCGGCACGGTGGAATGAAAACGAATCGGAGTATCGATCGCGACGATAGCTTCAACTTGTCTTTCCATCAGCATTTGCGGGTTTTTTTCGAGCAAATCATCCCGGTGGAGATGGCTTGCGGTCAAATAAAAAAAATCTCTCCGGGCTAAAACGGATTCAACACCATTTAGAACCATCGCTGAATAGCCGTCGCTTAATTCAGGAACAATTACGCCGAACGTAAAACTCCTCTGCGCCCGAAGAGAGCGGGCAATATAATTTGGACGATAATTAAATTCTTCAGCCGCTTGGAATATTCGATCCTTCGTCTCTTGCGGAATTGAGGTTGCGGCAGGCGACCTATTTAGAACAAGGGAAAGCGACGTTGTTGAAAGCCCGAGGTGCTGAGCCAATTCTTTAAGGCTGACCGTTCCCGTCGCAGGTTTGACCAGTAGAATTTGCTTTTCTTTCTTCGACGGCATTGCGAAATCTTCTCATAAACCAAATATCCGCGCAAGATAAATTTTGGTTCTGCAAAAGTGTAATTACATAGGGTGAAATTTTTATTGACGCACTGTTACAAGAATGATATAAATCTCATTATTCTATCTAGTAAAACGATTTACTTACGATATTTACACCATTGATCCAATCCATATTCGGTCAAAACACCGGCGGCGGCATATCCGCGATGGTTTGTAGGTAAATTCTTCGTTTTTCGGAAAACTCTTGAAAATGTTTGTGCAAAGTTTGGAGGAAGATATGGGCAATTCAATTAATCGGCTACGTCAGTTCGTTTTATGTATCTTGTTGTGTGTTAGCGCTGCGACCGTCGCATCCGCTCAGTTTAAGGCTGGAATTCAAGGAACGGTAACAGATGGAAGTGGCGGCGTAGTTGCTACTGCTACCGTTGCCCTCACAAACAATGAAACAGCTAAAACTCAGCAAACCGTTACAAGCAATGATGGGTTTTATCGCTTTTCAGGACTTGCACCGGGGAGTTATACCTTAAGTTTTGAAAAAGCAGATTTCAAGAAAAAAATTATCGACAATGTTGCAGTCAGTGGCGAATCGGTCAGAGGCGTTGATGCTCAACTTGAGATTGGCGGTATTTCGGAAGTAGTAACTGTCCAAGCTGATGATTTAGTTCTGCAAACGGAAGATGCGAACATCAGAAAAACTATTTCAACAAAAGAGGTTTTGAGTCTTCCGCAATCGGGACGTGATCCTTATGAACTGGCAAGGCTTGCACCAGGTGTTTTTGGTGCGGGTGCAAGAGGCGGCGGCGGCGGTTCGGTCGGATTACCGAATACGAGTGGACCAGGTGGCTCTAATAATGGGATATTCGCAACTGAAAATGTCCAACCAATTTCAGCTAATGGACAGCGGGTATCGGCAAATAATTATCAGATCGACGGTACAAGCGTAAACAGTCAAACGTGGGGTGGTGGAGCAGTTGTAACGCCAAGTCAGGAAAGTGTTAAGGAAGTTCAGGTAACATCCAGCACATATTCTGCCGAAGATGGACGAAACAGTGGTGCTCAGATAAAAGTTGTTTCGCAAAACGGAACAAACCAGTTTCACGGAAGTGCTTTCTATAAATTAAACGATCCTCAACTAAATGCCTTCAATAAACTCCCACGATTTATCGGGACTATTAATACTGGTGGCCCCCAGAGAGTTGAACGGGAATTCAAATCTTTCGGTGGTAGTTTTGGCGGTCCGATTCAAAAAGACAAACTATTCTTTTTCTTTACTTACGAAGGTTTGAGAGAAAATTCAAGTAGCCTTTATAGATCATTGATCGAAACAGCAGAATTTCGCAACGCTCTATTGGCTCAGCGAGCCGGAACGGTTTCAGCAGCAATCATATCTGCCGGTGGAGTAGAACCAAGAGTTGCTCAACTTTTAACTCAAACTTGTGCAGGAATTAATGTACCGTGTCAGGTCGTCGGAAACGGGTTGGATCTCGGAGTGATTACCGGATCATACGGTCAATATGTTCAAACCTTTAATAACCCGATTTATGTTTTTGACGGAATAGCCGATGTTCAGATTGCACAATTAAACAGTTTTAATGAGTTTAGTGGTAATCAATATAATCTCAGACTGGATTATCAATTTACCGATAAAGATAAACTTACATTCAGTTCATATTTAGTGCCGAATAGAGCAACAAGCTCGGACAATGCAGCTCAGAGTCGTCCGCAATCAGACGTTAATTCTGAGAGACTAACTTATGCTTTAGGTCTTATTTACAACCGAAATATATCGCCAACGATGCTAAATGAAGCACGTTTTAACATAACGCGTTGGGGATTTGATGAAACATCTTCTAATCCAAATACAAATTTTGGCTTACCCAGAATAGAGATCGAAGGCATTGATGGCGGAAGAATCAGATTTGGATTTAATCAGGGACCGAACACTCCCGGAAATATCAATGAAAGACAACTTGATTTCCGCAACACTTTAACCAAAGTTTTTGGTAATCAGGTTTTAAGAATTGGCGGTGAATATCGTCTTGATCTAAATAGCAACACGGAAATCGGTGCGGCAAGACCAATTTATTCATTCCGAAATGTTTGGAACTTTGCAAACGGAACACCTATTTTTGAAGGAATCACAACTACTTTAGACGGGGTTCCGGCAGCTAACAATACAAAATTTACAACCAGTGAACTCGCATTTTTTGTTCAAGACGACTGGAAATTGCGTCCAAATCTAACCGTGAATCTTGGTCTGCGTTGGTCGTATTATTCTCCCGTCACCGCATCGGACGGAGTTCTCGGCAACTTGTTGTTGGATTCCAACGGCGGTTTGGCTGGTGCAACGATCACAACCGATAAACAACTGTATCAAAAAGATTTAAACAACTTCGGACCACAGCTAGGTTTTGCCTGGAATCCTGAAATATTTAATAACAAATTAGTGATTCGAGGCGGCGGCGGTTTAGGTTTTGACAGATTGCCGAATGCTCTATTAGCTAACGCCCGACGCAATCCGCCGAACGGTGCTAATTTCGGAATTTGTTGCGGAACAAATGGAACAACCGACGGATTCGGAGATCCCTTCGTTGGTGGACAGATTCAATATGTTAAGAGCGGTGATGGAACGATCTTCGGTTATCCGGCTAATCCAAATATAGGCGGTGGAGCAAATCCGACGACGGGTTTACCAAATAACGGAGCTGTTGAAATTTACGGTGCACCGCAGGATTTGCCAACTGCTTACGTGATGAGATATTCATTGGAAGGTCAGTATGAACTTCCGATGAATTTGATCGGAACATTGGGTTATCAGGGAAGTCTCGGACGGCATTTTGTAAGAATCTTGCCTGTCAATGTTATTACGACGACAAATCCGAATATCTCCAGAGCATTTTTTGCAAGCCCTGATGTAAATTCAAATTATAATGCTATGCTCGCAAGACTTCAGGGAAGATTGCTCCGGCAGTTCTCTTTTGATGTAAATTATCGCTTTGCAAAAAGTATTGATACCGCATCATTTGAAGCACCTTGTGCCTGCACCAACCAGAGTTTTCCGGTTGACCAAAAAGAAGAACGCGGACCATCCGATTTTGATGTCAGACACAATATCACGATGTCGGCGATATGGGATTTGCCTTTCGGTAGAGGTCCGATGTTTGACGAAAACGGTATGACATCCGCATTTTTTACAGGTGGTTGGCAGATCTCAGGAATCTTCACGCATCACACAGGATTTCCCTGGACACCAAAACTTTTCGGATGTTTGAACGGAGCAACTATGGCTAGTAATAGTTTCTGTGATCCGCGACCGACATCATATAACGGTAAACAACCGCTTGATAACTCGAATGATAATTTCCTCCAACCGGGCGGAATTTTTCCGGGTGGCGGAACTGCTTATTTTGGAACAAACTTTGATGGAAGCAATCCATTTGCGAATCGTCCGGGAATTGGGCGAAATGTCTTCAGAGGGCCGAAATATACTGCCTTGGATATGGCATTCATCAAACGAATTCAATTTGGAGGCTCAGGATTTCTGGGTGAGAATGCAGCGGTCGATGTTCGCTTCAATTTCTTCAATATTCTAAATACATTGAATCTTGCTCATTTCGGTTCTAATTCAGGTCCGACACGAGTTCAGTTAAATGAATTCGGCACGGCAACAGGAGCTTATGCAGGAAGAACAGGCGAAGTCCAGATTCGTTTTTCATTCTAAGATAACTTAACAAAAGGAAGAGAAAGTTAATTCTTTTTTTTCCTTTTTATTTTTTTGAAGATTCTTCCAGTTCTTTGAATAATTTAAATTCTTTAGCGGCATCATCTTTTTGCCCGAGACGTGAGTGAGTAATGAAAAGTTGGTAATGAAGATCGGGATTTTTAGGCGAATAGCTGACAGCACGTTTTAATATCTCCAGTGCTTCTGTGTATCTTTTTTGTTTGACAAACATCCGACCCAGATCATTGTGAGCATTTACGTGATCTTTATTCTTCGTGATGGCCAAACGAAGGTATTTTTCAGCTTCGGTAAATTTGCTTTTATCGTAAAGTATTGCTCCGTAAAGTGCATAGGCATCGGCATAATCTTTGTTCAGAGAGATAGCTTTTTTTAGTGTTGAAAGAGAGTCGTCAAATTTTCCCAAGCCGCGATAAGTTATGGCAAGAAAGTATTGAATCTCAGGGATCTTCGGAAAAAGTTCTGATGCTTTTGTATAGATCGACAACGCACCGTTAAAATCTTTTTGATAGATATAAGTTCCGCCGAGCCTTATAAAATGAACGGGTTTGGTCGGATCAAACTGAACCGACTTTTCATAAAAAGGTTTAGCATCTGCAAAGCGCTGATACTTTGCAAGCAATTCGCCAAGCATAAAATTAGCCGCAACGTGGTTTGGATTTAGTTCAACAGCTTTTTGAAAATATGATCCGGCGATCTCATCTTGCCCACGATAAAAAGCACTGAGTCCGAGATAATAAAGCGGTTCAGCATTATTAGGAGCAAGTCTTAACGAATCAATAAAACTACTTTCAGCATCTTCATATTGTTTAAGTTGGAGATGTGCGATGCCTGTATTTAATTTTATGTCTGTCGAATCGGGTTGCAATTCATCTGCACGTTTTAGAAATTCCAAGGCTTTCTGAAAGTTTCCGGTAGTTACGTAAAGAAATCCGAGATTGATTATTGATTGAGGATGATTCGGATTAAGTTGCAGAGCCGACTCCAATGTTTTGACAGCTTCAGTGGGTCGATTGGTTTTCGTTAGAAGTATGCCAAGATTAGCAAGCGGGGAAACTGCTGCGGGATTTAAACTCATAGCTGTCCGATATTCTTTCTCTGCTTCGGTTTGTTTACCAAGTTGGTCAAGAATTATGCCGAGTATATTATGAGCATCCGAATTTTCAGGAGTTATTGAAATTGCCTTGCGAATAATGGGTTCAGCTTCGTTAAATTGCCCTTTTTGTATCAATGTAATGCTTTGTTGAAGCAGAACTAAAGCTTCATTATTTTTATTATTTTGAGCTGAAGATTTTATTACTAAACAGAAAAATGAAATTACGAAAAATAATAAAAAGAATGACAGATATTTGATGTTTGATGAAGATTTCATTTTGAAAACTATTTCTGAACTTAAATTAATTGATCAAAGATTCGCCTTAAATAATAGAAATATAACGAAATACA
>JBGTGX010000162.1:0-25970 GCA_041746475.1 Pyrinomonadaceae bacterium
AACGGAGTGCCAAAGGACAATTTCCCACTATTTTTGAAGGAATGTGAGTGGCGTTTTAATAACCCAAAACCTCAGTCGCAGTTAAGCCAATTAAAACAATGGGTTAAGGACGAAATGGGATAGTTATCTGGGACATCCCCTTATAAATTTAGCTGCGTTTTTCATAGTTTTTACTTAATGCGATCCAGATCGCCTTTCACCCAACTCCTCGAATTGAAGTAGTATCTTCTGCGTTCCTTATCTAATTCGAAGTCTGTCGGTTGGTTTATAGATAAACCGTAGCTCCTTTTACAGAGCGGTTCGTTCCAATCCTGGCTTTTTAAGAATGCCTCAATTCTTTTTCGATTTGCACCGATGTCAAAAAGCATGGGAACTGCTTCATCGACAGGTAAATTCTTCAGCCACAAATCATAAGCGCACCAAGAGGCAAGTGCGGTTATTGAAAGAGACGTATCTTTTCTGAGTTTTTGTTTTACGCCCACTATAATCTTTCGATAAAAATCACGTTCGGATTCCACTGCATCGAAATCGATCTGAACTCCCTTCACATTTCTTAATGTAGACGATTTCACAATTTTGGAGACGATTTCCGAAATGAACTTATCTGAATCTTCCTTAGGGGCATTTGCCCCGCGTTTTGTCTCGATCCGCGTCACCGCGATCAGATAGACTTGTGATTCTATCTTCATCGTTTGTAACCTGGGAACGTGGTTCACCTCAGCGCCTTCGACTCTTAAAGTTTGCTCCAAAAAAGCAACCCCATACTCATTTGAATCAATAAATTTAAGATTTTCCGGCCGCTCCCACGCCCATAAAATAACACTTGGAACGGTTTGGCGCGTGCCGAATCCGCTTTGTGAAGATGTGCAGCAAGATAGTAGGAACGCGAAAGAAACGAAGGTAATAAATTTTGAAATGGAGGGCATAATCCTAAACCGGCTTTTTAGCCAAACCTATTAATAAGTTAGAATTTACCACAAATGGCATGCGCGTCGTGAACTTGCTATACTTGAGTTTATTACTGAATCACCATTCATTACATAGAGGAAATTAATGATCGAACGCGAACAACTTGAAATGGATATAGTATTTGTCGGGGCCGGACCGGCGAATTTGGCCGCGGCTTATCACCTTAAAAGGCTGATTATCGATCATGATGCGAAGATCGCCACCGGCGCCAAGAAGGGCAAGCCTTTGGGCGAAATTGAGATCGGAATTATCGAGAAAGGTTCGCGGGTAGGTGCACATATTTTGTCCGGTGCCGTGATGGATCCGAGAGCGATTCGCGAGTTTATGCCGGATTTTTTGGAACAGGGATGTCCGGTAGACACTGCGGTAACCAGCGATGCCGCATGGTATTTGACAAAAAATAAGAAAATTAAGGCTCCGATCACGCCGCCGCCGCTAAAAAACAAAGGAAAGTATATCGTTTCCTTGAGCAAAGTTTGTGAATGGCTTGCGGAAAAATGCGAAGAGCTTGAGATCAATATTTTCCCTGAGTTTCCCGGTTCAGAAATTCTATATGACGATAATGAACACGTGATCGGCGTCAGGACAGGTGACAAAGGCATCGGCAAGGACGGGAAGCATAAAGGCAACTTCGAACCCGGGATCGATCTGCTGGCAAAAGTGACAGTTCTTGGCGAAGGTTCTCGCGGGTCTCTGACAAAGCAGATAATGCAGAGGCTGAACTTGGACGAAAACTCCGAACCGCAGGTGTTCTCGCTTGGGATCAAAGAACTTTGGGAAGTTCCGGAGGGGAATTTTGACGAGGGTTTGGTAGTTCATACACTCGGATTTCCTTCTGATTCCAAGACATATGGCGGCGGCTGGATTTACGGGATGAAAGAGAACGTCGTAAGCATCGGATATGTGACAGGGCTCGATTATCTGGATCCTAATCTCGACCCACACTCCGAATTTCAAAAGTTTAAAACGCATCCTGACATTTCCAAAATCCTCGAAGGCGGCGAAATGATCAAATACGGGGCGAAAACGATAAATGCGGGTGGTTATTATACGATGCCGAAATTATTCGCGGACGGCGTGTTGCTGGTTGGCGATTCTGCCTCTTTCCTGAACGCCCAACGAATTAAGGGGATTCATACCGCGATGAAAGGAGGAATGCTCGCCGCCGAAACCATCCTCGGAGCTCTCGAGCATGAAGATTATACGGTAAACACGCTCCGTCATTTTGAGGAAAAGATAAATCATAGTTGGATCTATGACGAGCTTTATGCTGTCAGAAACTTTCATGCGGCGTTTCAAAAAGGCCGTTGGTCGGCGCTAATCAATACTGGTCTTCAGTATGCAACGGGCGGTTTGGCATGGGGATTTATGCCCAGGGAACATCATGATCCGGGACACGAAAGGATCCGCAAACTTGACGAATATGCTCAGTCTGACAAAAAGAATGCTAACGGGAAACGCTACGAGGATTTGAAATTCGATAAAAAACTAACCTTTGATAAGATCACGGGTGTATTCCATTCGGCTGTTGCTCACGATGAAGATCAGCCGTGCCACTTGCACGTATTGGACACCGAGATTTGTGCAACTCGCTGCGCTGAAGAATATGGAAATCCATGCGAAAAATTCTGTCCGGCGCAGGTTTATGAAATGGAAGAAAGTGCGCAGACAGGGCGAAAAGAACTCAAAATCAATTTTTCAAACTGTGTCCACTGCAAAACCTGTGATGTCATGGATCCATACCAAATAATCAATTGGGTTACCCCGGAAGGCGGCGGCGGGCCGGATTACAAAGGTATGTAGTAGATCTGCTCGCATTCTGGCAAAACCAGATTCGGTTCAAAACGCTAAATCGTTCGCTAAATGATGAAAGGCAATCTATTCATAATTAGTTCACCTTCAGGAGGCGGTAAGGGAACTCTTATTCGCGAAGTTATAAAAACAGTGCCCAATGTGGGCTATTCGGTATCGTTTACTTCCCGGGAAATGCGCGGGGGTGAGGAGAACGGTAAAGACTATTTTTTCGTCGAAGAATCTGAGTTTGAACGCAAAATTGAGAGCGGCGATTTCCTGGAGTTTGCGCGGGTTCACGGGAATTATTATGGGACCTCGAAGGCGCAGGTCGAAAAAGAATTTGTAAAGGGAAATGACGTGATTCTTGAGATTGACGTGCAGGGAGCGGAAATCGTGAGGAGGAACGTGCTGAATGCGGTAGGAATATTTATATTACCGCCTTCTTTTGTTGTCCTAAAAAATCGACTGGCAGCTCGAAATACTGAGACGAACGAAACGCTGCGGGTCCGCCTGGACAATGCGCGCGATGAAGTGAAAGAGGTTGACCACTTTGAATATGCTGTGATCAATGAGGATGTCGAAAGATCGTCGCTTGAGTTAGCCGCAATTTTTCTCGCTGAAAGACAAAAGCGCGTTCGACAAACGGAGCGGATTCGCGATATTCTTAATACTTTTGGTGCTGAAAAAGTTTAGAATTATCGGAGATAAAAAATAAAATATGGTAGAAGATTTTGACTTGAATGATCGTCCTGACGAGCAGGAGATCGAAGACGTTGTTGTCAATCCAAAAGATATTCCTGAAATTGATTCCAAATACCGTTTGATATTGCTCATGGCGCAGCGTGCGAAACAGATTCAACGCGGTGCACGACCACGCGTAGATCTCGACCCTCGAAAAACAAAGCCAACAACGATTGCACGCGCTGAATTTAGAGCAGAAAAAGTTAATTTCGATATCACTGAAAGAAAACCTTAGTCATTTTTGTTTTGACTTAGCCACACTGAAAATTCTGAGGCGACGTCACGCGCTTCTATCTCGTGAGGAATTTCCAAATACGAATCAAACCATGTTTTCAGATTCCATTTCTTCTTCTTCCTAAAGATCTTCCAAAAATCATTTACATAGACATAAAGGAACTTTAAGAATCCGAGACGGCGATACTGAAAAACATGAACCAATTCATGCGCTATCAGTGTTTTTGAAATTCTTAGCAGATCGTTGGCATCGCGTGAGACCAATTTCGGACTTACAAAAATGTGCCTGCCGATCGTAATACCATCTACCATCAAAATACTGGTTAGAATTTTTGAACCGCGCCGGACGTAAACCTGAATTTCAAACGGTTCAAAGCCTTCACATCGCTTACAATCCTCAAAAAATTTGGTGAATAAACTGGTTGCTGATTCCGAAAGACGCATTCTTATTCCGCGTTTTGGACTTGTTCGCGAATTTTCTCGATGTCTGTTTTTATTGAGAGAGCCGCTTCTTTTACGATGAGGTTTTGGGTTTTTGACGCAATTGTGTTTGCTTCGCGATTGAGCTCCTGGGTAAGAAAATCAAGGCGTTTGCCGACCGATTCGTCTTCGGAAATTATTGCCTTAAATTGCTCGATGTGGCTTTTAAGCCTCGCAATTTCCTCCGATATATCGCTCTTATCAGAAAGATAGGCGACTTCCTGGGCAAGCCTCCCCTGATCCAATTCTATTTGGGAATCGCTCTTCGACAGCAATTTTTCTATGCGCTGCTGTAGCCGTTCAAAATATTCTGCGGTTACGTTTTCACTCTCCCTTTCAATAATCGGCATATGGTTTTCAATATTTTTGAGCAGCGAGGTCAAATCATCTTTGAGTGATTTTCCTTCAATCTCGCGCATCGCCTCAAGACTATCCAGCGCTTTTTTTACTGCTTGTATTACTCCTGCGGCAAAGCCCTCGCTGAGATCTTCCTTTTTTGTTTGCAAAGCATTTGGTAGGCGAACGACCGAATTCAGGTCAGGTCCACCCGAGAGCGAAAATTCTTCCTGAATTTCTTTGAGAGCCGCTAAATATCCGGAAATCAGAGGACGATTTAATTCAAACGCGACATCGGATGTTTTTTCATACTGAAGGTTTACATCGACACGTCCCCGCGAAAGCCGTTCGGAAATGATCCGCTTGATATCCGACTCAAGGTTTTGAAGTTCGCTGGAGAGCCGCAAATTCACATCCAAAAATCTGTTGTTTACTGTTTTTAGTTCCGCCGAAACGGTAAAGTTTTCACCGGAAGCTTCACCGCGTCCGAAGCCTGTCATTGATTTCATAGATTTTATAAATAGCGAAAAATTTTACGGATTTTCCGTTACGGGGTGAGTGTTAAATCCTATCCAATTGCCTTGAGCAAAACAACCACTGAGACGATAAATAAAAGGAGCGTGATAATCGAAATCACCAAACAACCGATTTTTAACTTGCTGTAAGGTCGTTCTCCGTGAACATCACCCGTTCTTCCGTTGACGATTATTTGGTAAACTTTATTATCGAATTTATATGCCCCTGCGAAAACGGGTACAAGGATATGTTTGAACGTTACATCGGAATTGTCGGTACTCATCGCGTCTATTCGCTGGCGTTCTCCACCAATATCCCGTTCGACGTCGCGCCGGATAATGCTTTCCGCATATGATTGAAATTTTCCATAGCCTTCTTTTAGCGAGACTTGGTAAGTTTGAGCTTTATGACCGGAAAGATAGGCGGGATCGTAGGATGCAAGCGCGTCAAAATCCAAACTCAACCGATTAGGAGTATATCGTTTATGGCCAGGCCCGAGCTATTCCAAGCGTAAAGCGGTTAACCAATCTAACCATCGATACTTTAGTGCCTTCGGCGCGAGATGTTCCGAAATGCCGATACCCTTTCTGGGTTTTCCATCTCCAAGAGATAGTGTCATTTCACTAAAAAACCGTATGTAGAAAAATGAGGATTCCGAAATCGTGTTTTGTTTGATTTTCAATCGGAGATTCTTCCCTGATGCGATTTGAAATCTTGATGGGTATTTGACCCTAAATATATTTCGCGAGAATTGCTGAGCGTCGGAAGTTGCGTCAAAAACTTCGATTTTGCCATCACGGATCAGGCACAACTTCGTAATCGGACTCTCGCTTTCCGTTTCGCAGTATCGAAAAAATACGGCTGTCGCATCCGGAAAATGTACGCGGCCCCGCTGCCAGCTCTTAACCGTCTCAGGCAACCACCGATCATCGGAATCATGATCATGGTAACCTGTTCCGCGGAAATTTATTTCGTCCGAACTTATTCCGGCGTTATCAACGATTTTTATTCTTCCCGTAACATCTGAGCGAGGGGCGACGAGATTCCAAGAATGGCCTTTTACCTTCTCAGTCGGAGTGTTGGGAAGAAAATTGCTCTCAATTGACAACCACTCGAAATTTGCCTGCACTCGTTTGTGTTTTCCAAGGGTCGTGTCAACCGTAATCACATATCCGTCGCCATAGGCAGCGGATTCAAAACGAAAACTGCTTTTCCCGATATGACACTCGGGATTATCCGAACTCGGCCGAAAATCTTCAGCACCATACTCGGAAATTGCCCTGTATATTGCCTTTCCATCACGATAATAGACGAATACCACTGCAGGAAATCGAAACGTCGCCGAGTGTCCGTTGGTCGAATGAATTTCATTCTTGAGGTTTCGGATCTCGGAGTTATACTGAGGAGAAAAAATAAAATTATCTAAGAAGGTGATCGTAACGGCTTCTCTTCCGTCGTCGCTTAAGGCATCAAAATTCCACCATTCATACGCCTCCCGCTTTTTTTTCGGGTGCCATACGTCATCCAGGATACATGATGAAATTGTAAAATTGTCGCTCAAATTGTTTTGTTTCCGGAAGTAGTTTTTCCGAGGGCTCGAAGAATTATCGAAAGCATCTCAAAAATTGAAATATATGGCAAACTTTGCCCAATGGATTGAATCCCTTGAATACCGCTCTCCTCTAATTTGAAGATTGGAGAAAATATAAATGAAAACTGGTATTGCCGTATTTCTGCTTAGCTTAGCCTTACTCGCATCCGGCTGTCCGAAGCGGGTTACCATCGGTGAAATTGAAGCGAATCCTGATAAATATCGCGATAAAGAGGTCGCCATCGCCGGCACGGTACAAACTTCCTACGGCGTTTCGTTGCCGATAGGCAGATCAGGCGGAATATACAAAGTCGGCGATGGAACGGGTTCCATCTGGGTAATAACTAAGGATGCGGTGCCTTCAAGGGGTGCGGAGATCGGCATCAAGGGAAAGATTCAAAACGGCGTTACCTATAACGGTAAGAATTACGGGCTCGTTTTAATGGAAGATGATCGCCGTTTCAGAAAACGCTGAAAAGATTCGGCGCAAGATGCGCTTGCCCTAAGTGTATGATTCTGCTGAAATATCACTCGTGAAAGAATTGTTGGACATTCTTGGCGAGCGATTTGACGCGATTCACATTCGATCGCACAAGATACTTTCGCAGGTAAATGAATCGGATCTGTTTGTTAAACCTGAAGGATCGCGGCCGATGCTCTCGAGCGGGGAATATCTTATTCGCAGCGCGGCAAAGGTCGAGCAAACCTTCGGCGGAATCACATCGAGCCTTTGGGACGACCCATTTGAATGGACGCTTCCTGAAGAACTCTCGACAAAGATAAAGGTCGCCGATTATTTAGACGAAGTTGAGCAAACCCGTAAACGCGGGTTTGCTTTTTTTGAGTCTGACAGTGATCTGTTGAGGGAGATTCCGGCACCGGAAAAGATGACCGTTATTTTTGATCTTCTTCTGCAAACAATAATCTCGGCCTCCGGTTTTCAGGAACTTGCTGAAGCCGCTCTAGCTCCACCATCATTCTGAAACAATTCTCCAAAACAAAAAAAAATCAATTGAAAACTTGCTTTCGAAGGAACTCTTAGAGATAGTTTGTCGTAGAGTCCTAGTGTTGATTAACGATTACTTACACAGTATTTAGAATTATTGAGAAGGCTATTATGTATTGTCCGAATTGCGGTCAAGAACAAGTTTCCGGAGATTTACGATTCTGTTCGAAATGCGGTTTGCCGATGGTGCTCGTCGCAGAACTTTTGCAATATGGCGGGACGCTCCCGCAATTGGAGGAGCTTGCTAAGAAAAAGGGTGGATTATTCACCCGAAAAAATGGCATTTTCCTTAGTATTATCTGGTTTATTTTCTTTACGCCCTTTATGGCGGCGATTTCCGGCGGTGTTTTCGGGATCGACGAACTAGCTGCTTTTTTTGCGATCTTTGGGGTTTTTAGCAGTATGATCATATTCTTGTTTTCGCTCTTTTTTCTCCGCTCTTCATCAGCGTCGACACAGTCTTCTTTCGTTGCATCGGGCAAACCCAACGTTCAGCAAAATTTTAAAGGCGCGCATTCCAATAAATCGGAATTACCACCGAAACAAACACAAAGTGCGCAAGATTATGTTTCACCGCAGGTGGGAACTTGGAAGGCTCCGGATACGGGCGAGCTTGTAACTCCCGGGAGCGTTACCGAGGGTACGACACGGCTTCTTAAGAAGGACCGGGACGAATAATTGGCGCGAGGGTATAAGAGATATGTATTGTCCAAGATGTGGTCAGGAGTTAAACGAAGAAACAAAGTTTTGTTCTCGATGCGGTTTTCTGATGGCGGGAATGCTGAATGTTGTCGGCAACGGCGGCCTGCCTAAAGAAATCCTTGACCGAAAGGATCCGAGCGCCGCATCCCCGAGAAAAAAGGGTCTCAGGCAAGGCGGCTTGATGATGCTTTCGAGCCTGATCATTATTCCCATTGTTGCACTTCTGGTTGAGGGATTTAATCTTCCCGAAGAAATCCTCGCGATTACTGCAATTGTTACTTTTTGGGGCGGGTTCTTAAGAATTCTTTACGCACTCATTTTTCAATCAAAAGTGCCGACTACTCAAAATCTGGGATTTGTTGAGACCATAAGACAAGACCTTGTTGGAAATACGAATAGCCGGCAAGCCCTTCCTCCGCAGAAATCTTATCCAATTCCTGCAAGTTATTCTCCACCTGCAGGAAACTGGCAGGACACAAACGAATTGCAGCCTACAAGTATCACAGAAAATACTACGAAAACTCTCAAACGAAATTTATAGGATCAATATCCGACCGCCATTCCATCACTTCGCGAATCAATAGCGCCTAGTCGAACGCCTTTTTCATCAACCGCGATCCCGGTCGCTGAGGCGAGATTCCGCGGATCAACGGCAAATTGATGTCCGTACGTTTCCAATATTGCGCGCGTGTCAGCTGAAATTCCGAAACGTTCCCACAATAATTGGTCGGGAAGCCACTGATGGTGAATTCGGGGAGCATCTATCGCTTCCTGAATATTCATTTTGTGGTCGATCATATTAATCGTCGATTGCAAAACAGCGGTAATGATCCTGGGTCCGCCTCTCGCCCCAAGCGCAAACCAAAATTTACCATTTTTATCTAAAACTATCGTTGGTGTCATCGAAGAGAGCGGTCGTTTTCCCGGTCCGACGGCATTTCGTTCACCTTGGACCAGGCCATAAAGGTTTGGCTTCCCGGGTTCGGCTGCGAAGTCGTCCATTTCGTCGTTGAGTAAAACGCCAGTTCCTTTTGCGGTGACAGCGGAGCCGTAGAGATTGTTTATCGTATAAGTATTCGAAACTACGTTTCCATCTTTATCCACAACCGTATAATGGGTCGTGTCCATCGATTCTTTTTTCGGGAGATCCCCAAATTTAATTTCTTTGCTGGTTGAAGCCTTTTTCGGATTTATTGATCTACTTCTCGCTAGAGCGTAATTTTTCTGAATGAGTTCCTGCGCAGGGATCCATGAATAATCAGGGTCTCCCATATACTCCGCACGATCTGCAAATGCACGTCGGAGGGCTTCGGTCAACAGATGATATTTCTCCGCCGAATCAAATCCCAACTTGTCTATGTCATAAGGCTCAAGCATATTCAGCACCTGAACCAAGACTATTCCCCCTGAAGACGGCGGCGGCATCGAAATGATTTCGTGTCCGCGATAATTTCCCTTGATCGGCACTCGTTCTTTCGCTTTATAATTTTTTAAATCTTGAAGCGTGATCAGGCCATCGTTTCGTTTCATATCATCGGCGATCAGTTTTGCGGTCTCGCCGGTGTAAAATCCTTTCGCACCCTGTTTTTCTATTCTTAACAGTGTTCCTGCAAGGTCGGGCTGTTTAAAAAGATCGCCTTCCTCATAATAATTTCCTCCGTTTAGGAATACCCGCTTGCTCTCTTCGAAGCGTCCGAGATCATCCTTGAAGGATTTAAAGAGTTCGGCGAGTCGATAACTCAACACATAACCATCTGCCGCAAGTTTACGCGCCGGTGCCACCAATTGCCCCCACGAGACCTTTCCCGAACCATATTTTTTGTGAGCGTATTCGAAGCCCGCCGGAGTGCCTGGAACACCGGCCGCACGGTATCCGATCACGGAACCGCCCTCGCCCCTAATCAATTTTCCGTCTTTGTCGAGATACAAATCACGACTTGCCGCAGCCGGCGCCATTTCTCGGTAATCAATTGAGGTGGTCGTCCCATCCTTTAAACGAATCAACATAAAGCCGCCGCCGCCGAGATTTCCGGCTTCCGGATAAACAACCGCAAGCGCTAATCCGACCGCGATCGCTGCGTCAACCGCGTTGCCGCCTTGTTTCATAATCTCAACACCGATTTTTGATGCCAGCTCATGCTGCGAAGCGACCATGGCGTTCTTGCCCCTGACGGGCTCTCCCCAACTGGCTAAGATCTGGAGGCTTGTCGAAAGGCAAATGGTGATCAATAGAAGAATTTTGACAGGGAATCTCTTGTAAATGCGCATAGTTATTTAGTTTAACGGATAAAATATTTGTCTCAATAATATTACAATGGAAGAGAAAAAATAAAACCAATGAGGGCACGAATTTTGAAAAACTATAAAGGCTGGATTCGCACAACGTAGCTGCAAATAACGATCGGTTGTCCCGCGCTCACAGAAATTCGTTGACCGAGCGGAAGTTCCGCATCATTCGTTATCGCAGAATTTCTTCCTTCATTTATGATGGAAAATTGACCAAGCCGGTCGAGGATCAAAACTAAATGACGGCGGCTGATCTCAGGATCGCCGCCAAGAGCAATGTCTACCGGCTTTGACTTTGACCCGCGTCCGATGACAATTTCGTGCTTAAAAATCGGAACTGTATTTTGCCTCACATTATTTCGCCAAATTTCGAGATTATAAAGTATCGAGTTTCTACTTGTGACCCGAGTCATTTCCTCCTGATCGCCCCCGCTGCGGTTATTCGTTTGCGGGTGGCCCTGAGAAGGATGACGGCTTTGGGTGAAATTCGGTGTTGCCGGAACACGATGTGTGTGCTGTGGGAGAGTTAATACCGGATCTCCCGTGGTTGGTTTGGTACGTGCAAAAACGTCGGTTTTGTTGTTATGACCTTCGTCCCAACTGTGATTCACAACGATTTCCCCCTCTGCCAGGGTTCCATCAACTCTTAACTCGATCGCAAAGGATTTTGTTTTTAACTTTTTCTTTCCGGCAATTTCGTGAGCGCGCTCTGCGAGAATATGGTAGAGCCCCTGCTCGAGGCCGCGCCGCTTAACACCTTGCCAATCTTTGTCGTCCTTTTCGCTCAGAAATACTACATATTCCGTTGGGATAATTGTGGTGCCCTGCGGAAGCGGAACCATTTCGCGCTGCATTACACCCTCTACATTGCGAGCGATCTCAACAATAAATTCCTCAGCATGGCTGCGAGGTTTGACCTGAGCGTCGCGCGCAGCTTCCTCGAGAACGGTTTCTGCACTTTCCCCGTCGATCCAACGTCTTACTTTGTCTAAAACGGTCAAATTTCTCTCCTAATTATCGAGTTCGATATATCTTCCGTGAGCCCAGCCTTTATCGCTCTCTTTTGGGTCAGCTTTTGGACGACCCGGCTGAGTTATTACAATTTGATACCAATTATTCTCTTTATTTACAACTTCAACGCGGGAGTTTTTCGTTACCAAACCTATCGGATCACTATCAGTACTCGGAGCCTCTCGAAGATTGATATCCGTCGTCGCCGTTCCCATTTCTTTACCAAACGTGTTGCCGAAAATCGAAAACCCGGACTGCAAAAGGTAATTGTAGGTCGCATAAAGACTTCCGATCAGCCCGACGATCATCACGAGGGACAGTGCGAATCGGATGAGTATTTGTGGTTTTCTGAATTTTGGCGTCGAGGCGATTTCCTCAAGCTCGGGTTGTGCCGCAATCGTCTCGCTGATCGGTTTTGGCCTGGGTCTAGCCGACAACAAAGGGTCCTTTTGATTTATCTCAACAACCAGCGGAGGATTTTGACCTACGGTGAGATGCGGTTTTAATTTTAGTTCACGGGAGGTGTTGAATTTTGGTTTTAGAGGGGCGTTGGGATTATATCCTTTTGCAAACTGCGGCTGGGGAATCGAAGAGGATTTGGAAGAAACTCTCGTTTTTATGCTAACCTCATCGTCGATATATCTGAGTTTTGAAAGTTCTTCCCAAAATTCGTTTATTTCTTGATACCTGTTTCTTGGATCCTTCTGTGTCGCCCGATTCAAAACTTTGATCAAATCTTTTGCCCACGATTCCTGACGATACGCAAAGGGGAGTTCGGTTATCGGCTGGCTCGCTATATAACGCGGAGATTCCGATGTAAACAAAACGTAAGCCGATTTCGCCGCAGAATAAATGTCTGCAGCCGGAGTTAATTCCGAAAATGCGAGGTTTTGAGTTTCACCGGAGAGCAATGGGCTATGTTCAGGCGGTGCGTAAACATGTGTACCGACACGGGTTATCGGCGAGTCGGAGCCGAAAAATCTCGCGACACCAAAGTCTCCTATTTTTACAATTTTCTTGTCCTCGGTAAGCAACAGGTTCTGCGGTTTTATATCTCGGTGAATGACTTCTTTTTTATGTGCGTGAGCGATTCCGGCGCAGATCTGTTCGAGATAATCCAGGCATTGATTCACCGTAAGTTTGTGATTTCGCATATGTTTCGCGAGATCTCCACCCGGCATAAATTCGAGAATAAGGTAGTGAAAAACCGTTCCCCTCATATCGCGGGCTGTCCCATGTCCGAGCCTGCTAATGATATTCGGGTGGCGGACTTTGTCTAATGAGACGGCTTCATTTTGAAAGTTTTCAACGAGGGTTCGCTCAAGATCGTGGTCTAAGTCATTTTGCATAAAGACGTTAAGTGCCTTTATTACTACATGTTCATGAGGCGATTCGGGTGACGCTAAAATGTCCTTGGCGACATAAACTTCTGCGTAACTGCCCCGTCCAAGAATTGTGCGAATATCGTATCGGTCGCTGAGTCTGCAATTTTGTAGCTGAAGGTCGCTCATAAGAGGGCTGGATGCCGTGTTTTATTATATCAGAATCATTCTCATAAACTCCTTACGATCATGCGTTTTTTAAGTTCAAACTTGATCGTCATAAAAGGAGCGGCGTGGTGGAAATAAAGAATCAAAATAATTACGGTTCTTCCGGGTATTTATACCTGTCATTTTTGAATAGCTTTCAAATCTTCGTTAATTTGTATAAAATTAGCCAGATTTTGAAATCGCAAACTCGTTTTGATTATGACGAAACAAGAACCCGGACAGGCAAAAAAAACTTTATCTGCAGATTGGCTGGTTCAGGGGGTTTTGACAAAACTCGGAGACACTTTTGACCGTATTACGGGAAGGAGCTGGAATCCGTCGAGTAATCTGGCGACGAGTAAACTCATTGAGAAGTTAAAAGTGCTGCTGGATTCCGAGATCAAAGATTTCGGAAAGGCGGGAAGATTTGTTCCACACATTATCACGCTCAAAATGCAATGGGATAAATTTTCTACAGATTCGGAAAAAGATCTGATAAAACTCGAACACGAGCTCCACGCTGCCGCGATAGATCACATAAATGACCGGCGGTATCATACACACGCTCCTCTCGAAATCGAGATCAAGACCGATTATTTTACCGAAGGCGTTCGTTTGCTTGGAGGCTTTGGAAAGTTTGCCGAAGACGAGGAAGAAGACGCTGCAATTGATGTTACGCTGCCAAATCTTAAATCGATCGATTCCGCATCTGATGGGAAAATTTCAGTTGTGCTAAATGCTGAAGAAATTGCGAGGAATCAATGTATATTTTTGGCAAAGTTTGTAGTAAACGGGAAGTCTCGAGAGGTCGAGCTTGATTTTACACAGGAGAAGCGTATCACCGTCGGAAGGGCGAAGGACGGTTTTCTTGTTATCGACGATTCAAGCGTTTCCAAGATCCACGCGTCACTTGTAATAGACAGCGAAAAGCAGCTTTTGGTCGCGGACACAGGCTCAACGAACGGAACCTTCGTTTCGGGAAATCGTATTCCCTACGGAAAAGCAGTTGCTGTAGGAAGCGCATCATCGGTGAAATTTGGATCGATCGATGTCGTTTTCGAGAGAAGAGAAGAATTGCCGCAAACTGGCGAAGTGAATGAGCCGGGTGAAGGTGTTGAGCCGCCAATGACAGAATCGGCGATAGGAATTAGTGGCGGTGCGGCGGATTCGGGTATGACTCCGACAGAGGTTTTTGATCATGAGTCGGCGAACGAAATGAAACCCCTCGAAGATGAAAGTGTTGAAGACGCCGATTCGGATAAAAGCCCTGAAAGCGGGCCGTTGCCGGATGCGGCGTTGGATAAAACTCAGGATTGGGAATTATAGTTGATGCTGTTATTTTTACTCCAAATAGATTGGGAGAGCTTGAGGCCTGAAAAACTTTTCGGTGTCCAGGTCCTCGAGCGGACACCGGCAGGGCTGACGATTGTTTACATAATCGGGCTCGCCGTATTAGTTTTCTTTCTCTTCGCAACTTTTATCGGGAATTTTAGTCGACCGGTTTTCAATTTCGAACTCAATTTACCGGAAGAAGTGCGTAAAAAACTTAGCTCCACTGCGACTAACCGCAGTCTTCGTTTGTGGCAGATTGTGTTCGTGATCCTGGCGTTTACGGTTTACGGCTATCACGTTTATTGGACTTATTACGCGGATGAATATAACGACCAATTTCAGGCTCTGAGCTATAAAGATCTGCGTTATCGGCGGACGACGGCAGCAAATTTGAGGGGCTGGCTGCTGGATCGTTCGGGTAAATTGAGTAATGCGCTGGCCTATTACGAAGTCGCAAAAAATGGAGAGGTCGTGCGAGGATATGCACTCGAACGCGAAATGGCGCATCTTCTTGGAACCGAGCGGGGAACTCCGGGTCTTGAACGAACTATTTATAGAAAAAATGCCGATCCGATGCCCGAGGCGTGGGAAGTCTTAACAAAGATAAAAAGTTCACAGGAAGAACAGAAAGATGTAAGAATTACGATCGACCGCGATCTTCAAGCCTTTATCGCCGAGCAGCTAAACGGAAAGAAAGGTGCGGTCGTTGTGCTCAATCCTCAGACGGGTGAATTACTCGCGATGTATTCAAACCCATCATTTAGCCTTTCGGAGGCACAAAGCCTGGATGATTGGCTGAAACTCGAAGGAAATCTACGAGACAAACCCCTACTCAATAGAGCTCTGCGCGAATACTACGTACCGGGGTCAACGTTTAAGACATTTACGATGCTTGCTGCATTCAGAAATAATTTACAGAATACGGTTCTTCTCAGCCGCGCGGAAGGATTTATTCCGTTTCGCGGATCCCGTCCGATATTTGATGCAGTACCACCGTGCGAACCACCGTACGGATGCGGAAACATAAATATTGCGCAGGCCTTCGAGGCATCGTCAAATCAATATTTTTCCCAAATGGCTGTAAAGTTGGGCCGGAAGCGGATCGGTGAAACCGCGAGAAATCTCGGAATCGCGTCCGTTGAAACGCCCGCTGACGCGCTAAATGCGAGTTTTTTTCCGGATATCTGGAATACAAGCAGCCCGAAAATCGCAAATTCCATCGCTCCGCGGCAGTCGACGATTGTCACAGGAAAAAAAATAAGTGCTTACGATCTTGCGTTGGAAGGAATGGGTCAAGGCTATGCAGGACAAATGACGCCGTTTCAAATGGCTTTGGTTGTCTCGGCGGCGGCAAATCTTCGCGGCGAAATGATGAAACCAAAGATAGAATACGACCAGCCGCCTAAGGCATATTCGAAGATCGTTTCGCCCGGACAGGCTGCTCAGATTCGTCAGATAATGTCTCTTGTTACAGAAGGCGGCGGCGGAACCGGAAGAAGAGTTTTCGCCCGCGTGATCGCCGCTGGAATTCGTACAGGCGGCAAAACGGGAACGGCAGAAAAGAAAGCTCCGGTCTATGATTCAAAAACCGGTAAGTTAAAGACGGTTAAGAAAAAGCGCCGAAACGCAGATGGTGAGCTCGTAGAATATGACGCGCCTGTAATGTATGACCGAACCGATAGCTGGTATGTTTCCATCGCTCCGATTGAGAATCCGCAGATCGCGATCGCGGTTGTCGTTGAGGCAGGTGGATATGGGGCTACCACAGCCGCACCGATTGCCGCAAATGTCGTAATGAAAGCAAGGGATCTAGGGCTTTTGGGTCAAAAATATACGCCGAAAGTAAAGGCGAAAAGCACAGCCAAGAAAGCTCCGGGAAAAAAGCGCTAATCGAGACGGAATGAAAAGCAGAGCATCATCACATTTTTTTATTCTCTTACTGATCGTCGCGCTGACGGCGATCTCACACTATTCTATTTTCTATGGAGCCCTGATTCGCGGTTATGAAGCGTCTTGGCTCGTTGGCGGAAGAAATTTATTGCTCCTCAGCTTGCTTGCGATCCTTCCAATTTTTCTCGCAAAGGTTTTTAAGTACAAAGGCAATTGGACACTTTATACCTCGGTCGTACTTCTCTTTTCGATAGGATTGACGGCACAGTTTCGTCTTTTTAGTGACCCCGAATACATTTCCAGGCAAGATAAAGCAGAGGCGCGGCAGGAAAAGACGAAAACCATTCAGCGACACTACATTCAGGAAAACTATTCGGCGGAAAAGAAGCGTATGATGGGGCTCGAGGCGACTCCGCCGTCACCTGTTGATCTTTCAAAGGAAACGCCAAGGCCATCCGGCGTAACACTCGATGAAGTTCTGTTTTCCGGTAAGACCTTGATCCCGATTTTTGCGATCTTCTGTTTTCTAGGAGCTTTTTTTGTTACTAGAAACGAGAAACTCCTTCAAATGATGCAGAAAAACGGATTTCTGATCGTACTCCTGACCCTTGTGCCGCTGCTTCTCGCGGCCGTCACGTCGAGGGCGGGGAAATCGATCGGCAATATGACCCCTTGGGAACTTTCGAAAATACCCTTTCTGATCGGGTTTGCGGCAATTCTTTCCGTGCTCTACCATAATCTCGCCCGCACATACTGGGGCGTTCCAAGGGCGAAGGATGTTGTTCCACTCGTATTCATGGCGATCTTGCCGTTTTTCCCGTTTTTCGTTTTGAAGGATTTCGGGCAGATGATGGTTTTTAGCTCAGTTTATGTGACGTTATATTTTATTTCCGTGAGACGTTTGCCGCAAAGATTTGTTCTGATCGGGAGTGTTGTTTTGCTTGTAAGTGTTTTAGTAGTAAGTGCGCTTCCGGAAAAAACACAGGAGAATATCCCGCTTTTGCCAACCCTTGCGCGCCCCGTAAAGAAGGTGCTCCCTGACCGTATCCAGCAGCGCTTCCATCTTTGGCTCGACGGCTTTAACCCGCCAAGCCCTGAAACTGATTGGTGGAAAAGCAGTTATGACAGCTATTATAAAAAGCTTGTAGCACAGAATCCGGAGCTTCCGGAGATGATCGAGCAGGATCCAGGCCTCCAAAGATCAATAAATATAGACGCCTGGTTTGATGTTTTGGCATTTCAGCCCGCACAGGCAACCTATGGTGTAGCTTCCGGCGGGACGACCGGACGCGGACTCGGACTGGGATTTGTCGAGCTAATTCCGGTTGCTGATTCGGATTATATTTACGCGGCGATAGCTGAAGAACTTGGACTTTTAGGCGGTTTGTTGATAATCTTTGCCCTGATAATCTTTGTGAGTGCGGGAGTTAGGACTGCTCTTGATTCGCGCGATATGTTTAGCAAATTGTGTTCAGTTGGCTTAACGGCATTTATCGGATTTCAAGCATTGGTAAATATGGGAGGGATCACCCGCGCCCTACCGATGACGGGAATCACACTACCGTTTGTAAGCCATGGCGGATTTAGTCTGATAACGAGTTTTATTATGCTTGGCATGCTGATGGCTTTCTCGCACCGGAATTCGATCGACCGCGAAATTAGTTATAACCACAACTCGTGATCCTTCATTAAATTGAGATTTTCTATTGGAGATGGAAATGAAGCAAGAAAATTTTCAAATCAATTCAGCTGCAATCTCGGATAGGGGATTGAGCGAAAAACGCCCGGAAAACGAAGATTCTTACCTCGAATTGCGAGACACCGGGTTTTTTGCGGTTGCGGATGGGGTTGGTGGTGCGCAAGCAGGTGATGTTGCTTCCCAGATGGCGATGGAAATTCTTGGCGAGGCGTTTATTAATTTACGCGAGGGCGGCGATGCGGAAGAAAGGATGAAGGTTGCGATCGAACAGGCAAATGCAGCAATTTATCAGATGTCAAAGGATCTCCCGCAGCTAAGCACAATGGCAACTACCGTCGTCGGACTTTACCTCGCGGGAAATATTGCGACGATAGGACATGTAGGAGATTCACGTCTCTACCGTGTGGATTCTCAAGGCACCTTGTTTCGGGAAACTCAGGATCATTCGGTGGTTGAGGAAGAAGTTCGTGCAGGCCGGCTTACACCCGTTCAAGCCGAAACTCATCCAAGCCGCAATGTGATCAGCAGAGCATTGGGTGCGGAAGACTTTGTAGAAATAGACATGAAAACGATCATGTTTGATGCCGGTACAACGTTTCTCATCTGCTCTGACGGCGTGACGCGACACATTTCGGACGACGAAATTCAGCAATTATTATCGTCAGAACAAGATACTTTTGCCGTTTGCCAGTACATAAAAGACGTCTGCTACGAACGCGGAGCTGAAGACAATTTGACTGCCGTAATCGTTAAGGTACTTGAAATGGACGCCGCCGATTCTTTTGCTGCGCGGGATTTGGACGAAGTCACGCTTGCTGCTGCGCGACCCGCTTTTGCAAATAGTTCGGTAGTAACTGATTCACTTGAAACGTCTGATTCGGAGAATTTTGCCGGTTCAAAGAATGCGGATGAATTTGGAAATGGCGACCCGATAACGATTGCCGCGAGCCCCGAAGCTACGAGCAACGTTTCGATCAGACACACCGACGAAGAAGGGGATTTTTCTTTTTTGAAAAAACCTGAAGATGAACGCACATATCGACTTGATGAAGGGTCTGCCGGCGGATTTGGACGGATGTTTTCAATTCTCCCATGGGTCCTCCTGGTACTTCTCGTTTTAGTTGGCGGCTATTATTATTTTAGCCAGCAGGGAACGATCAATGGAATCGAGGTTCTGCAGCCACAATCACCGGATGTGTCCATGACAGCGTTTGAACAGAACCGAAGAAATGTAGACGCAAATCCGGCTCAATACGTCGCTAGATTTTCTGCAAATCCTCAGGACGCGGTCGATTATTTCCTGCTCGGACGCGCGTATTTCCTCCAGAAGAACTACGAAAGTGCAAAAATTCACCTTGAACGCTCGACTTCGATGCTTGCGGACGGTGTGTCGCCCTCGAATAAAAGGGTGCTTGAGAATGAAATTCCAATGATGCTCGCAATAATCGACAGTGACGACGCAAGAGCCGCGTTTGAAAAAGGCGTGGCGGGCGATGCTGTGCCTGAAGGCGATGCGGTACCTGAAAGCGATGCTAATTCTAACAACTAAATGACCCTTTTACTTAACCTTATTCAATTCGGCCTGCCGTTTGGCTTCAAATAAGATTATTCCACAGGATACCGCAACGTTCAGGCTCTCGATACCATTTTGAAGCGGGATGAAAATGCTTTCGCCGACCATATCTCGTTTCTCAACGCTCAATCCATGGGCTTCCGAACCAAATATCAATAAACGTCCCCTTTTCCAATCAATGTCTGAATAACTTTTGTCGGAATTGACGTCCGCCGCAGTTGCTATCAAGCCTTTTTGGGTTGCCCATTCAAGCGCATCTTCAAAACAAACATTCTCCCATATCGGAATTTTCAAACTAGCCCCCATCGAACCCCGCAAAGCTTTCGGAGAAAATGGATCAGCTGAATTTGGTGTGAGCACTATCCCGGTCGTGTCGGCCGCCGAAGCTGTCCGCAAAATAGCGCCTAAGTTGCTCGGGTTATTTATTTCGTCTAAGAGCAGTACTGCTTTCAGCCTATTGTGCGCATTTGAAAGTTTTTCTTCAATATTTTCTTTGCCGGTCTGCGGTCTTTCAGCCAGCAATGCAATTCCCTGGGATTGTTTTGTCTGAGCGATCGAATCAAATATTTTATTAGAAAGCGCAAAAACCGAAGTATCTGAATCTGAGATCGCATCAATAAATTTCGAGTGATGTTCAATGAAATCAGTCGAAACAAAGATCTCAGAGTTGACGGGATTCGATTCCAATAAGTCTTTAACCAATCGCAAACCCTCTGCAAAAATGAGGCTTTTGTTTTTTCCGGCCGCTGTTTTACGCGCGATCTTTAGTTTCTGATTGTCCTTGCTAGTGATAGAATTGATTACCATACGATCCATTACCGATAAAAGAACATTCTTGCAGGATTTACTTTATGACTCAAGAACGCGGAAAAAAATTTAAATCCGGGACGCTACTTCTGCCGAATACTTTTAGTAAGGAGACGATTATTATGCGGAATGTTTGGGAAGATTTGCGGGTAGAAACCCATCCGATCTCAATAAAAAAGGGCAAAAAAGATCAAAACTACGACTTCGATGGAGCTCCGGCTAAAGTAAAGGAAGGGCTTAAGAAGTGTAAAGCGATCACCAAAAAATATGGCACAAGTTTCTTCTTTGCAACTCAGTTTTTTCCGAAAGAGACGAGGCTGGCGATATACGCCGTATATGCCTTTGCAAGAATTCCTGATGAGATCGTCGATGATCCTTCGATAACAAATCCCGATAACGCACTAAATCTGCTGCAAGAATGGCGAGCTACCTGGCTTAAAGCAATGCGAACCGGTGAGACGGATGATCCGATCCTTGCCGCTATTGTTTTTGTATTTCATAAATTCAAGATTCCCATCGATGAGGGTGAAGCTTTCTTAAAATCGATGTTTATGGATATGGAAAAATCCTCTTATGATAATTATGAAGAGCTCGAAGAATACATGTACGGATCGGCCAGTGTTATCGGTTTAATGGTTACCCGGATCGTAGGTTTTACCTCGACGGCCGCATTTCCTTATGCCGAGAAACTTGGCTATGCGTTTCAGCTCACAAATTTTCTTCGGGATATTCAAGAAGATTCTCAGCACCTTGGACGTATATATATGCCAAGGGACGAATTAGCCGCTTGCGAGTTAAAAACGCAAGACATAGAAAAACAGATATTCAATGAGCGTTTTGTTGGTTTCATGAAGGCTCAAATCGCGAGAAATCGAGAAGTCTACAGGGAAGCATTTCCGGGTATCGCGATGCTTCACTGGCGGGGCAGACTCGCCGTAAAAATTTCATATGTTCTTTATAAAGGCATCCTCGGTGAGATAGAAAGAGCGGATTACAATGTTTACAAAGGTCGTGTCAGGACCAATTTTCGGCAAAAAATGTGGTTATCCGCAAAAGCTCTAGTCGGAGTTTATGAATAAAAAGCTTGTTGTTATCGGATCAGGCATTGGCGGGCTCGGTGTTGCAGGCTTGTTCGCGAAAAAAGGCTATGACGTAACGGTTTTAGAAAAAAACGAAAACTTCGGCGGTCGGGCGAACATCTTTGAAAAGAATGGCTTCCGGTTTGATATGGGTCCATCCTGGTATCTCGCCCCCGATCTATTTGAACATTTTTTCGAACTGATGGGCGAGAAAGTCAGCGACCATTTGGATCTGATCCGCCTGTCTCCGTCGTACCGTATTTTTTTCAAGGATGACGATCAAACTCTGGATATTCATTCTGAAATAGAAACGGATGCCGGCACATTTGAACAGATCGAACCCGGTGCGGGTGAGAAACTTAGAGAATACCTTAAACAATCGGAATATCAGTATCGTGTTGCGACGCAACACTTTATGTACAAAAATTACGATACGATCTTCGATTTCTTCAACAAACGTGTAATGACGGAAGGGCAAAAGCTCTCCGTCTTTTCCAAAATGCACTCCTTTGTATCGCGTTTCTTCAAATCCCCTAAACTTCAGCAGGTGATGGAATATACGATGGTTTTCCTTGGAACCTCACCCTATGAGGCGCCCGCGCTTTATAATTTGATGAGCCATATGGATTTTAACCAGGGGGTGTTTTATCCGAAGGGAGGTTTCTATGCACTGATCAAGGCACTCGTGCAGATCGCGGAAAAAAACGGGGCAAAGTTTCGAAATAACGCGGAAGTTTCTAGAATAATCGTCGAGAACGGCGAATCGGTTGGCGTGGAATTGAAGAACGGGGAAATTATCGACGCGGATCTGGTTATTTCAAACGCCGATATGTGGTTTACCGAAACAAAAATGCTCGACAAGCGTTGGCAAACGCACGGCGAAAAATACTGGAAGAAAAAGGTGATGGCTCCCTCAGCATTTATCATGTATCTTGGTGTAAATAGGAAGGTTTCGAGTCTGCTACACCACAACCTGTTCTTTTCGCGTGACTGGCGAAAAAACTTTGATGATATTTATAAAGATCCAAAGCTTCCGGACGAACCTTCTCTTTACATATGTGCGCCGAGTGTGACGGAAGCCGGCGTAGCTCCCGAGGGAAAGGAAAATCTTTTTGTTTTAGTACCGATCGCATCGGATCTAAAGATCAGCGAAGACCAAAAATCGGATTATGCGTCCAAAATAATCCGGCTGATTGAAACGGAAATGGATGCCGAAGGTCTTGGAGATGCGATCGAATACCAGCGAATCTACACAGTTGATAATTTCGCAGCCGATTATCATAGCTACAAGGGTTCCGCCCTCGGTCTCGCGCACAACATTTGGCAGACCGCGATTTTTCGCCCCAAAAATCAGTCAAAAAAAGTAAAAAATCTTTACTACGTAGGCGCGGGTACCAATCCGGGAATCGGAACGCAGATATGCCTGATCAGTGCGGAATTGGCTTACAAGAGGGTTCATGGGATAACTTCGGCGGAGCCTTTGAAATCCATCTAAACAATTTTGGAATAGGCGATGAGCCAAAAAAGGATGAAGCCCGTTATCGTATTGAGTGCCGGAAACAGACGGTAAACCTCGAAAATGCGATCAGATTTTTGAAAAACAAATGACACGATGATCATTGCAGCATACGAAATTCCAAGAAGAATTCCCGCGAGCCCTATGAATTTGTAGAGGATCGCCGCGGATAGCGCGTAGCAGAAAAAACAGAGAAATAATGTTCCCCGGGTTCCGAGCATGGTTGCAATTGTGCTGATCTTTGACTGCCGGTCTGCCGAGATATCCGGAATCGCGGAATATGCGTGCATCGCCATTGTCCACAATCCTGCACCAAATATCGCCAGTTTTGGCGGAATGTTACCCGAAACAAGTGTGTATCCGAATATTCCGGGGAAAACGTATAAAATATTAAAAACGGAATCTAATACGGGTTTGGTTTTAGCGCGAATTGGAAGCGCCGAATAGAAAATCGAGAAAAACAAAAAACCGCCAAGGGCGGCGATTTGCGTCCACGGGAAAAAGCAAGCAGCAATGATAAAGGGTATGTTGAACAAACAAATATACAGCAGCAATCTGCGTCGATAATCGGGCTCAACCAGCGTTTCATAACCCCGTTTTTTCTCGTTTCGTTTGTCCGTTTCGTAATCAAAAATATCGTTGATACCATAGATCAACAGGTTGGCCGGGAAAAGAAAATAGGCGCCAAACAACAAAGCCCCGAATGTGTAAAGGTCACTGATATTTTCAGCCGCCGCGGCGAGACCAATGATGTACGGACCAAAAACATAGATCCAAAACCTAGGTCGACTTATTTTTAGCAAAAACTTAATATCGGGCACATCCGAATTATCTCAAAGAATGCATTTGAAAGACATACTAAAACTCATAGTTTGCTTAGTGCTGATCGTGTCGGCATTTTTTATGGTAAATGTTCCTATGCCGGAGGGCGCGGACGTGATTTCCGGTGTTTCGATATTATTATTCCTGATTCCCAGCTTTATCGCCACGGTCAGGTGGCTTGGCAGACAGGATGCGTTGATCCTTTTCGTCGTTTTGGGAGCGTTTGCCCTTGGAATTGAAACTATCGCCATTTCTACGGGGTTTCCGTACGGAGATTTCTTCTATTCCGATCACCTGGGTTATAAAATTCTTGGCGTTGTGCCGTGGACCGTTGCTTTCGCCTGGACACCGCTAATTTTAGCTGCGTATGGAATTGCCGCGCAGCTTACATCCAAAGCGGTTCCACGGATAATATTTGTCCCACTCGCGCTGGTCGTTTTTGATCTCATTCTTGATCCGGGCGCCGTACTAATGGGGTTTTGGGGTTATACCGGGAAGTCTTGGTATTACGGAGTGCCCTGGTCAAACTACATCGGCTGGCTGTTTTCCGGATTGGTCGGTGCCGGGATCCTTGAATTTACCGTTTGGCGATTCCGGCCTCTTCTTCCGGTACCCGTGAAGATAATCGAAAGCGGGTTTTTGACAATATTTTTTTGGACGTGCATTGCCGGGTTTGGAGGTCTGTTTATCCCTTTTGTCATCGGTTTGGTTGTCATCGCTTTTCTGGCTTTGGTTTACTCAAGAAGCGTGTATGAATTTGATGATATGGTCGTGCTCGTCGATGAGGACAACAAATCCTTAGGAACGGCACAAAAACTCCCGGTCCATTCGGCAAATACGCCGCTTCACCGCGCATTCTCCGTATTTTTGTTCAACGAAAGCGGGGAACTCCTGATTCAGCAGCGCGCACTGAATAAGAAGACCTGGGGAGGCGTTTGGTCAAATTCGGTATGCGGGCATGTAATGCTCCATGAAAGTGTCGTCAGCGCGGCTAAAAGGCGGCTAAAGCACGAGCTCGGATTGAAGGCGCACAACCTAAAGGTGATCCTTCCCGATTTTCGCTATCGGGCGGAGAAGGATGGCGTCGTTGAAAATGAAATCTGTCCGGTCTTGGTCGGGTTCGTGGATGAAAAACCAAAACCGAATCCGGAGGAAGTAAACGATTACGAGTGGGTTTCGTGGGAGAGCTTTTTGGAGGATTCTCGAGACGCGAATTCCGAGTTCTCTCCCTGGGCGATCGAGGAGGCAATGCTACTCGATCAAAACAAAGATTTTCACGAGTTTCTTCGTGAGAATATCAGTACTTACACTCCCGAGAATTTAAATTAGGGCTTTTCCGGAGCTGCTTCTGCCTCTTTGATCGTCACGGTTTTAACTTTTACGTCTTCGATCGGACGCTCGCCGACTCTTGGTGAACCGGCAATAGTTTGGGCGTTGTTTATTCCTTTGATCACTTTCCCAAACACCGTATATTTTTTATCAAATTGTGCCTCGCGGTTTAACATAATGAAAAATTGGCTATTTTGAGAATTCACGTCATGCCCCAAACGGGCTGCTCCGACAATTCCGCGATCAAACTCTATGTCGCTGAATTCAGCTTCGATATTAGGTTTTGAGGAATTTCCCTGGCCGATCTTTGCAGGATCACCGCCTTTCGAATTCGGATCGCCACCCTGGATGATCGTCGGGTTCACTCGATGAAAGGTGGTCCCGTCATAAAAGCCTCCGCGGGCGAGTTCTTTAAAGCGGGCGACCATTTTTGGCGCGATATTCGAATAGAGTTCGATCTCGATCGTTCCGTAAGCGGGAGAATCCATCTGAATCACTGCGATCTCTTTGTCGGCGACCGGCTTAACTCCTTCTTTTACAGTAGGTTCTGTATTCGAGCTTGAAGTATTTTTATCATTGCAGGATATAAAAAATATCGAGATCAAGACCAGTAGGGAAATCGTTAGGTAGTTTTTCATTGCTAAAAGTTTTTCTCGCTATCCAGTAAGATCGTTACCGGACCGTCATTATTGAGCTCGACATTCATCATCGCTTGGAATTTTCCCGTT
>JBGTGX010000163.1:0-55532 GCA_041746475.1 Pyrinomonadaceae bacterium
TCGAAGTAAGGGACGGTCTGAAACGATATTTTGACTTCTACAACCACGACCGCGGACACCAGTCACTGGGATACAAAACACCGGCAGCGATCCACCTTAAATAGGCCGTTTTGCTGTCTGGACAATGGGGTCCACTTTAAACATTTCTCTCATTAAAATCTAGAAATTACTGAAAAACAATAATAGCCATATAAATCAATTCGATTGGAAATCAACAAAAACCTGATTTTACTGGAAGTTTTAAGTAAATATAGTTCACATCCAGAATTTGTTTTCCTTTTTAGAAAAATTATTCTTGATGGGCATCGGCGTAGAGTTTTAACGCCGCATTGACACGATGTTGAAAATCCGCACCTTGTGTTTCAAACCATTCCAAAACTTCGGAATCAACACTCAAAGTAACCGAGTTTTTTTCTCAGGCATTTGCCACTCTGCTCTGGCAAAAAAGTCACCATCCAGCGGCGGACTGTCGGAAGTGTCAATTTCCTTATCCGTCATCCGATCAATTCGCGCCCAATCTGTTTCTGATTGCTTCTTCAAATTTTTTTCGTTCATTTTTTAGCGCGTTTCGCAAGGAGATTATTCTTATCGTAAATTCATTGCGGTAAGTAAAATCACAGCGAGAATCCGGTTTCCGAGAAAACCTATTCCGTTACAACGATCTTCGCCGTAATCTTTCCGCAGATCAATTGCCGTTCGCATCGGAGCTTCAAAAATCTCCCAAGCGACAGCAAAATCAAAGCCGTGCCTGCGAATATTTTCTTTATTTTTATCCTCATCCCACTCAAATTCCACTAAATAAAGTGTAACCCTCTTGCTGTAAGTAAAACAAGCTGAATTTTCATAGGAATTTCAAATTGATTTGACCAAATGTGCCAATCTCAACTACGATTTGAGAGCAAAATATTAGGCCGATAATTTTTAATTTCTTTTCAAACATTCGATTAAATTCAGAAAGTCGCTTCCGCTTTCAAAACGTATGCGACTCGGTTGTTATGCAAGAAATTTGATTAAGACAAAGGAACGCCCAAGCCTTCTGCCCGGAGCGAATCTTCATTGATATTTTGACTTGCACAGCAATTAGCAATTTTCCCGTCAATCACAACTGATGGAACGACTTTTATGCCGTAATCCTTAGCTCGTTTCACAATAACTTCCTGTTGCATATCTAAAACTTCAACTTCGCAGGATTCACAGACGATCCTTCCAACCAATTGAATGGTTTCATCGCATACTCCACAACCTGCACTGAAAATTTCGACTTTTCTCTTATTATTCATAATTTTTTACCTCATTAATATTTATCTTCTGAACCGAGGTTTTCGAGAATCGGACACTCACTCGCTGAAGTCTCATTGCAACAACTTTCAACTAATACTTCTAAAGATTTTTTCATTTCCCGCAAGCGTTTGATCTTGTCGGCAATGTCGGAAATCTTTTCAGTTGCACGATTCCGTACGTCCCATGTTGTCGCTTCCGGCGTTACACTTAAATCGAGTAATTCCTTTATTTCTTTGAGCGAAAATCCTAATTCCTTAGCCTGTTTGATGAAACGAATACGATTTATGCTTTGGTTCGGATACAAACGGTAGTTTGTATTTGAACGCAGCGGTTCCGGCAATAATCCAATGTTTTCGTAATAGCGAATCGTTGCAGAATTTACTCCGCTTTGTTTCGCCAATTCTCCTCTCGTTAGACGTCTCATCAAACTTACCTCACTAAATAAATCATAACCCTTGTAGGTCAGTACAAGGTCAAGCTGCGTTAAAAGGTTTGTTAGATCTCCGATTTATTAAGTTGAGCCGATCTTGCTTGCGGATTGAGTAAAACATTGAGCCAATCGCCGACGATGTTTAGGGAAATGACGAGCAATGCCAGAGCGATTGTCGGAAAAATTATCATCCACCAGCCGTCGCGGATAAATTGTTGTCCGTTGTACAGCATATAGCCCCAGTTGATGCGGGTCGTGTCGCCTATGCCAATGAATTCCAGACCTGCCTGCAAGATGATGACACGCCCGACCATCAACATCATTTTAGTGATAATTATCGGAAAGGCATTGGGCAGAATTTCGCGAAACAGAATTCTGGTGTGGCTTGCTCCCAATGCTCTTGATGCTTCGACAAAATCTCTCTCCTTTAAAGACAAGACTTCCGCCCGGACGATTCGTGCCATTGTCGTCCAGTATGTAAAACTCAAAATAATTATCAGATAAAGAAACGTCGAACCGAAAAGTGCGACGATGACCAACGCCAGAAAAAAACGAGGCGGAACGAGAAAAAGTTCGGTTACACGCATCAGAAAATCATCCCAAAAACCGCCTACATAACCCGCCACCGCTCCGACCGTAACACCGATCAGAGTGCTTAGAATCGTAACGATCACGCCGATCAAGATCGAAGTTCTTGCTCCGTGAGCAACTCCGCTAAAAATGTCTCTTCCAAGGTCGTCCGTGCCGAATAGAAATTTTGGAGACGGCGAATGAAATGTTGCGTCTGAGGTTTTCAAAGGATCAAATGGTGCAATGAAATCAGCGAAAATCGCTGTTAATATAAAGATGATCAAAACAAATAGCCCGGCTAAAGCAAGTTTATTTTGCACTAGAATGTGCCAATAATTTTTTATTTGACCGTTCATTTCGTATATTTAATTCGCGGATCGAGAAATGTATAAGTCAGATCGGTGAAAAAATTCACTACTACAACAGAAATAGAGATCAACAGAAAAAGCCCCATTAAAACGGGATAATCTCTGGCGGAAATTACCTCGATCATCAATCTGCCGAGTCCGGGATAGCCAAAAACAGTTTCGACCAAAACTGCACCACTTAAGATCATGCCCAAACTGCTTCCAAGAATCGTAACAATCGGAAGAAGTGCGTTGCGGAGTGCGTGCGAATACAAAACCCGCGTTTCCGAAACGCCCTTAGCACGTGCTGTTGTAATAAAATTTTTGCCCAAAACATCAAGCATTTCCGTTCGCATCAGACGCATGATCTGGGCAATTTGAATAATTACGAGCGTTATAACGGGCAAACAGAGATGTTTCGCTAAATCAATTAAATAAGCTAAACCGCTCAATTCTTTTTCAACCGAAATCATTCCCTGTGCAGGAAATAATCCGAGATAAAGTGCGAAAAATAAAAGCAGGATTTGTCCGATAGAAAATGATGGAAATGAATTACCGAGAAGTGCAAAGATGTTTGCAAGGCGATCAAAAAGAGAATTTTCCCGTCGGGCCGTTTCGACTCCAAGAACGACACCGAAACAAGTTGCGATAATCATCGAAGATAAGGTCAGCAGGACCGTCGCCGGAACGCGGCTTAAAATTACGGATGAAACGGGCTGTTGATAACTTAAAGAATAACCGAAATCGCCCTGCAAGATCTGCGTAAGATACACCCAAAGCTGTGTCAGCAGTGGTTTATCCAAACCGAATTTTGCACGGATAAATTGATAATATTCCTCATTGCCACTCTGCCCGGCAAGATAAGTAGCAGGATCGCCGGGTGCGAGATGGATAAGGAAAAAATTGATAACGATCAGAAGAAATATGAGGATAACTGATTGAACAAATCGCCTTAATAAGAATCTTTTACTGAAGCGGGAAAAAAAGATCTTCATAAGCTTTAGTATTTTTCAGTTTTCCCGTATTTATGCAAGGTTGTCAGATTAATCTTCCTTTATCGCAGGCGATGTTTCCTGCGTCGCCCAATGCTGCCAACGCCCGTCGCGTTTGATGAATGTATCCGTAAAACGAATCGTTTTATCAAAAGGCTTGTTTTTTCATCGCGTCCCTTGAGATAATTTACCCCTGTCATAACTGCGGTTCCGCCTTCGATGCGCATGTCCATCTCGGAAAGTTCTGCGGTCTCACTAGCGATTTTGTCGGCTTTCATTTGTTCGATAAATTTTGCCCGTCTGCGGATCGCACCTGTGCCGTTAATTTCGCTTGCATCGCCTGTAAAATTTCGCTCAAACCACGCCGTATCGCGTTTTATCAAGGCGTTATTCCAATCGCGTTTCATGAAATTCAATATGGCAAAGTCGCTCATTTCGTGATTAGCATTTGTAACCGCTTGCCAGCGTCCGTTGCGTTTTCAAGTATATGAACGCTCCGGTTATAGTAGGTTTCTTCCCTGCCGTTAGGGAATTTGGCGGTTACAAGAAGTCGGTGCGTGATGGTTGCCGTGTTCGGCGTGCAGGAAATAATGTAATTGTCGGAAATTACGCTGTCAGCCATTTCGGGATTAGCTTTGTTTCGTTCCGCCCGTCGGAGAATGTTGTCAATCGTCTGAGTTTTATTTGCCATCGCGGGCAAAGCGACAAACTCATCGGCAAAAGTATTTTCTAGATATTCACGGTCGCCACGCTGTCCGGCTGACTCCCATGCCAAATCAAATGCTTCGAGAGCCTTTTTTTCAGCGTCGCTGCATTGACCGAAGGCAAAGGCTGATGTAGTCAAAAGCAAAAGGATTGCGGCTAAAATACATTTCATTTCGTTAATCCATTTACACTTTGCATTGATGTTTATCTCGATCTCACTCTTGATTTTTTATCAGAAAACTCAAGCGTTTGCGAAAAAAACGGTATTATCCGCGTCTCGATGCGTTCCGCCGTTTTATCAATATGATCTCCGTCAAACAGTTCAAAAGTATGCTTTATTTTGTTGAGTTTTAATTTGTCGGAAAACTCCCTTATGGATTTAATAAGTTCTTCTTTTGTCCCGGCATCAAAAGCAATACCGCGAAATTTCTTCAAATTCACACCATATTGGTCAACCATCCACATCGGTATATTCGCCAGCCAGCGAGCCTGTGCTTGTTCGGCAAATTTATCAAGTTCATCTTTCTTTCTAACGGGAAAATCCGCGTAAAATGGCGGTTTTGCCGGATTTGGTGAAAATGCGGCGGCTGAGGCAAGAAAGGTTCGAGCAAAGAATCCGGTCTTTTCAATGTCTTCCCATGATTTGATCTTCGAGGCTTCCAACATAAAAGCATTCGGCGAATTTAGATTTGGATAATCATTTAAGCAACACGGACTCGTCGCGTAAACCGCTCGGTAAATATCAGGATTTTTCATAGCCAATTTTATCGCACCGTAACCGCCCATCGAATGTCCTGTAATTCCGCGACTCGACGAATTCGCAAGCGTTCGGTATTTTTTGTCAACAAACTCAACCAATTCCCGCTTGATAAAATCTTCCCAATTGCCTATCGTAACTGAATCGGTATAGAAACTGCCGCCGAATTTATTGCTCGCGTCAGGCATTACCAAAATCATCGGATGCACCTTTTTTTCGGCGATCAGTCTGTCCATCATCGTGCCGATATTCATCCGCAATCCTTGATTTTCAATGATCCAGGTTTTATTACCAACGGGCGTAAAACCGTGCAGAAAGTAAACAACCGGATAGCGTATTTCGGTATGTTTTTCGTAATCCGGTGGCAGGTAAACCAAAACGCTCCGTTTCGACGAATCGCCGATCAGATTTTCTTCAAGCGTAACGGCTCGGATTTCGTCGTTTATTATTTTTCCCTGTTGTGCAGGCACGGACACGACGGAAGTAATAAAAATGAAGCAAAATATGAGGCTTTTCATTTTAATTCTGAATTGAATGGTTAATGTTGACGATTGTGTTCGGCAATTAGACACGGTTCACCGCTTTTGCAATCGCAGTTCGGGTCGTTACATTCGTAATGGCCTTGATTTGTCATCCCTTCAAATTCGTCGGCAAAACGTCGACCGCCTTCAATTACGCCTGTCTTTGTCAGCTCGTAAGTATCCGAAAAATTAAAATTTACCAGAGCCTTTTTTTCAAGCGCAGATAAATTAACGGCAAATGTTTCGTCGGAGGCATCAAGGAATTTCTGCAACTGGGCGACGGTAATCTGTTCTCCGAATCCTTCACCACGCATCCAATACATAACCTGTAAAATCTCATCCTGCCAGAAAATGGTGGGTTCTTCTTCACTCTCGATCAATTCAGTCAGTTTTTCCTTCATTTCTCCTATCCCTCCAACGGCAAAGCCACTTTGACAACTCCATTTTCTACTTTCACCGGAAGTGTTTCAAGGTGTAGTTCGGCATTGTCCATACAACGCCCGTTTTGCCGCACGTCGAATTGGAAACCATGGCACGGGCAATGCAATATGGGTCCCTCTAAAAAACTTTTCTCAAGCGACTCGCCGTTTTTCGGACAGGCATTTTGAAAAGCGTAGATCGTTCCAGAAATGTTGCATAACAGCAAATTAATATCCGCTAATTTTACCACCCGCAGATCATCTGTGGGGATCTCATCATCACGGATAATCGGCATCAGGTTTTCAAACTCCGAATTCGTCGGAACGGTTTTGAGCGATTTGATTTGAACCAATTTGACCGGTGGTTTTGGCGGAGCGATCAGATCTTCGTATTTGACATTGAGCAGATCGGGCGTGTTTTGATGCAGAGCCTGTTCGATCTCTCCTTTAAGCATTGCGGACGAAACATTTGCCGTTGATGCACTGCCGATAAGTTTTAGACGAGCAACGCCATTTTTTACTTCGACGAGTTCGACATCAGCACCGTACATATTTAATTGTACACGGGCGATCTCAAGTGCTTTTTCGACGCGGGTTTCAATTGGCTGTGCCATCAGATCGTGAACCATTAAAACAGCCTGCACAAGTTCATCGCCGTCCATTTCTTCCAGAATCCTTTCGCCCTCCGGTTGTGCGGAAATTATCTCAACTATCCTCTTGAACGCCCCATGATGAATATCAAGTAACGTATAAACCAACGCCCGTACGTGATTGCGAACCGCTTCTTCCGGATGCTGGTCGATTGATTCAAGCAGGATAATTAACTGGTCGAACCCGGTTGTTTCCTCTTCGATGTCAGTAATAGTTTCACTCATTCTAATTATGATATGCGTAGGTCGACACAAAGTCAGAGCCGGGGAATAGGGACACGCTTACTTCTTACTGGTTTCTATAGCGCGTTTTGTCGCTTTTTCTTTAATAATTTCGGTGAACTCATCGAATCTTTCGGTAATTTCAGGACTGCATTCAAATCCGATTTCCGAGTCGACGGGTTCGAGGTCTAAAACAAAAACCTCCGGGGGCAAAACTTCAAAATATTGTAGTATCTGCATTAGATTATCAAGACTAATAATTCCCGTTACCGATTCCCCGACGCATTCCTGCACCACTTCTTCGTTAAGCGGTGCAAAATCCCATTTGTAAACATCCAGAGTTCCCGGTTTGCGTCCCTCGCGTTCCGCCGCCGATACGAAGATCACGCGGTCATATTTCCCGGGGTGATCCTGAAACCACTGCAAAACCGCAATCGCACCGAAACTCAAATTCTCCAGATCGAAGCCTTCCGTCCAATTTTGTTTTCCCAAAAACGGCAGCAAAACTTGTCCGAATGATAAATCTTTCAAGTTTGGATGTCCGACCCCGGCGATTAATACTTTCATACAAAAAGGCAATCTGAAGACTTATGCCCGCGAAACAATCAAAAGACGCGAAAAACTTGTAGATTTTCTTTCGTGTATTTCGAGCGTTTCGCGGGCAAAATCTTTACTTTAGCCTCAAATTATTAACCATCCACTCCGCAGGCACAAGTGTTTATTTCTCTTACAACCTTGTGTTCTCCCGCATAGATGTGCGTTGTGCAGGGCATACAAGGATCGAAACTCCTCAAGGTTCTGAGAAGATCAATGCCTTTGTAGTCTTTCTCTTTGTCGAATTCTTCGAGAATTGGCGTGTTTAGGACGGCTTCTTCATAAGGTCCGTGTTTGTCCCACGCATCCATCGGCGAAGCGTTAATAGTTGATGGTGTAACAATTTGGTAATTTGTTACGAGCCCCTTATCGAGTTCCATATGATGCGATAGAAAACCGCGTCCGGCACCCCAGAAACCGACACCAATGCGGTTAGTTTTGGGAATCTCGAATTCCGTACTGACGGCTGTTTTTCCTTGTTTTAGAAGGTCGAGACCTTTCATCCAATCGTTCATAGCTACAAGTGCCGTAAACGCAACTCCGTAAGCCCTTGCTTTGTTTCGCTCAAAGGTGTTCCAAACGTCCGGAATCTTCCATTCGACGCCCATTTCCGGCTTTGCCCCCTTAGGTAGCCGCATTTTTAGACTTGTTCCGGTTGACTCAATAAATGAATTCGGGCGAATTTTCTGAGCGGCGGCGGCGTTCCAAACACGAGCATAAGAACCTGCTTCAAAAACCTGTCGGTCCCAACGCGGACTAGTTGCCCACGTGTATTTTTCACGCCAATTCTGCCCCGAAGGCCGTGGCAAAGTTTCCTTGTTCCAGGGGTGGAAAGGAGAAAGAGGTGCGCCGCTTGGATCGTTTGGATATTTTATCGGCTTGCCGTTTCCGTTTCCTTTTCCGTCCGACCATTGTTCATAAAACGAATGGTCAATAAATTCTTCGATTCCCAAATTGATGCTTTGCAGATCGGTTGTTACGAGTTCGCCGCCGATAACCGCACCCGGCGTTGACCAGCGTTTGTTGCCCCATTCGTTGCAATTTTCGTAAGTTGCATCGTATGTATCGGGATCGTCCCAGATTCCAAAATCAACCATATTCGCCGCCCGCATTCCGTTTTGTTTATATGCCGGATCGGCTTCGTAGAAAAAGTCTGTCAGATCATCCCAAATCGTGACGACCTTTTTCGAGTAATCAAAAAATTGATGCAGGCGTGTGTAAATTTCATTAAAAGTCTGTAACGTTACTGTCGTGCTCACACCGCCCGGAACGAGCGTTTCGGGATGCGGATATTTTCCGCCGATGACGACATAAGCCTCGCGGGCGACACGTGTCATATGCAATGCTTCGAGATACAACCCGCCTGAAAGCGGATTCATATCAGTCATCAATTCGCCGATTGTTTCATACCCGTGATGTTCGGCATTCGGAGCTGCTGTTTTAACGGCTTTCGCCCACAAACTCGGCGTTGTTGCTTCAACGATCAATTGCGAATAGTCGGGTCCGGCAAGCAGGAACAGATGAAGCGGATTGTCGTATAAAAATTCTAACGAGAGCATTAAGTTTCGAACGATGATACCGAGCGGCGGCGGGGTAATGCCAAAAGCCATTTCGATTCCGAGTGCGGCACAGGAAGAATGAACACCGCCGCAAACCCCGCAAGCACGGCTTGTGATAAAGATAGCATCACGCGGGTCGCGTCCCTGCATTATAAGCTCATAACCGCGAAAAAGCGTTGCCATCGATCGGGCTTCTATAAATTTGCGATTTTCCAGATCCGCCACGCCGTGAAATGCCAAAGCTCCGGCAACCCGTGTTACAGGATCGAAATCCACATCCTTGACATAGCCGTTACGTGCCAGCAGTTCTCGTACGGTGTCGTATGGCATTTGCTTGACTTCGCCAACCGAAGTGATCGCATTTTTGGTAGAATACGGATCGCGGACGCCGCCCTTTAGAAAAGCCTTTCCCTGTTCGTCGAATTCAATCGGTAAGTTTTTGAAGCACATAATATTTCGATGTCAGATATTGAGATTAGTCAAATTTTCTCTCGTCGATAAGTTTTTAAACTTCCGGCGTGTCGATGCCTTTTGCTTTAGCCGAGCCTTCAGCGACATGATCTCCCGGTCTGATTGAGCCGCTAAATTGCAATTTTTGATAGAGATAGTGCATCGCCTGATTGACGAGTGACGGTTTTTGAGACGCGCCCCAACCGCTTGGAACATGGTCGTTTTCCTCCCAGCGCGGCTCCATATTTTGATATTCCATCGTCATCCTCCGTAAACGCCTGATGACCGCACCGTACGTCCGAACAGCGTTGCTGGAAATATTTGAACCCGGAGGCATTTTATAAAACGGGGCAAATTTATCGGGAAATCCCGGCATTGTGCAGCCGATGCAAATGCCACCGGTGTTCATACAGCCGCCCATATGATTGATCGCCCCGCGCGATGTGATGTTGCATTGCACAACCGGACCCCAACAACCGATCTCAACCAAACATTCCTGATCACCATATTTTTCGGCAAAGTTTCCCTCTTCGTAATATCCGCCGCGGACGCACTTAGTATGTACTGTGTCATTGAAAAGCCAGGCGGGGCGACCGAGACTGTCAAATTCAGGAAGCGGTCCGATGCCTTGTAGAAATAACAAAATCATCGCCACTGTTTCGGTAAAATTATCGCCGATCGGAGAACAGCCCGGAATATTTATGATCGGCAAACCGGCGGTTCCCCGATAATCTTTGCCTAGGAAATCCATCACGCCCATCGCATTGGTCGGATTTCCCGCGGCGGCGGGAATTCCGCCCCACGTTGCACAAGTTCCGACCGCGATAACGGCTGCCGCTCCCGGTGCCAGACGTTCGAGCCATTCTGTTGTGGGAATTGGCCGATGTCTTTCCCCACCTAAATGTTCCGATCCAAGTGCCGACCAATAACCTCCTGTTGCGGCTGCAATTGATTCGTCAGCTATTGAACCCTCATAACAAACCACATAAGGAGCGTCTAATTCGCCGCGTTCCGCTTTGTAAAAATTCTCGACAAATTCCTTGCCTGCTTCGACCGACAAAACCGGATGATGCAAAATAACCTGCGGCACACCTGTAACCGTTCCCATTAGCAAATTTTCAAGCGGCGGATTTGTGGCACCTGCAACGCCAATTGTGCAGCCGTCGCAACTCATCCCGGCAAGCCAAAAAACGTGAACCTTGTCCAACGGTCCGAAAGATAGTTCCTTTGGTTCAACTTCCGGTTCAATTTCATAGGCAACATTTATGGTGGTGGGTTTTACGTCGAGTGATTTTGGTTCATCTAACATAACTGTCTCCTCGATTTAGCAATTTGGTTTTGACAAAAATTTACTAGCTGATGAATTGTTCAAAGGTACTCGCTCAGGCAATTCCGCCGCAAGTTTTTCAACCGCTTTCACTGCCGGCGACTCGGGATTAAAATCAAATAACGATTTACCCTCCAAATCGGCTTGCGTAACATTATTATCAAAGGGAATCTTTGCGATTATCTCCAGATCATTATTCTCGCAAAACTCTGTTACGGCTTTTTCATCTTCCTCGGTTCGATACTTATTAACGACCGCATAAATGTGATTAATACCAAGTCCGCGTGCCAAAGGTAACGTCCGTCTGGCAGTTTCGAGCGAACGGTAATATGGTTCCGTAACGATCAGCAAAACATCAACGTGGCGCACTGTTCCGCGACTCAAGTGTTCCAGCGAGGCTTCCATATCCATTACGGTAATGTCATCAGACTCCGAAACGATCTCTCCCATAATGCTACGCACGGTAGCATGTGCCGAACAGAGTCAGCCACTGCCGGGAGTTTCAACCTTAGTGCCAACGAGCAGGCGTATCCCGTCCGCTGCGGGTATTCCATGAAGATTCTTGATATCTTCGACCGAATCCTTTAAGACGAGTTTCATTTTGCCATCCGCATCTTCGACTCTTTCGGTGATGCTTCGCGGGATCGAATGAGTTTCTTCCAGCGTTTGTGCGTCCAATCCGAGCGCCATTCCAAGATTTGGATTAGGGTCGCCATCAATCGCCAAAACCGAAATTCCCTTCTTCGCATAAATCCTTGCCAGGGTGGCGGAAATTGTCGTTTTCCCCGAACCGCCCTTGCCGCTGATTCCTATCTTCATGATTTATCAACCTTATCCTTATTTAATTCCCAAAAGGGCTGCTACATTTCCAAGATGAGCATCGGCACTGGTCAAACTCTTGCCAACGGCCTCAAACCCCCCGACAACCGGAGAAAGTGAACCATTAATACCGTCGATACATTCCGGCAGAGGCGACGTTTCAGTTTCAATCGCACGGACCCCATACGCAATCTTGTCGAGGCTCGAAGATATTCCTTCTAAAGCGATGGCAATAAAATACAATCCGATCCCGAGAGCAATCAGCAATATAGCGGCCGCAGCTATTGTCAAAATTGTCAAAAGCAATACTGTATCCATATCGTTTATCCTTTCTTTTTTGCGAAATAGCCGGCAACAGCCGCAATTTTTTTATCGATTGAATCTGCAACTTTTACGATCGGAAGCGCATTCTCGATCAACGCAGTTGCCACCTGATTAGTGGCCGCCAGATCCTTTAACGCTTCCGTGTTTTTGACGATTCCGACTGCGGCAGGCAATGTCCTATCCGCAAGACCTTCAATTTGCTTGGCAGCTTTTATCACTCTAACTAAAAGTAAAACATCAATAAGTGTGAGTACCAGAGCGGCAATTAAACCTATTCCCCAAACTATTTTAATGGTTACAGCGATTTCAGGTGTCAGTTCAATTAGAAATGCTAGATACATATTTGACCTCCTAAATGTTTATAATTCGATGACATTCGGAATTGAGAATTCGTCGCTTAAATTAGGCGCCTTTCGGCTGAAAGAAAGCTTGACTTTGCGGTATTCAACCCGCCTGCCAGCCCTTCGAGTGATCCATTTAATTTTTCAACACCATCATTAAGCGGCGCTGTCTGGGTTTCGACGATTTTTAGACCGGCGGCTATTTGTCCAAGTTTTGTCCCAACACTTCGCAGCGTTAGCAAGATCAATATCAGACCAATAGCCAGCGTCAAAACCAGAATTACTAAATAAGCTATCGTAACCCAAGTCAAAACTTCCATGATTTATTGGCCCCCTTTGATCACAGCTTGTTCAATTGCTTTTCCTAAAAAATCTAACTTATTATTTATCTTGTCAGCAGTTCCGGCAATTTCTCCCGCTGTTTCGAGAATCTCTCCGGCAGTTTCATTAGTGTCCTTTAACATCCATATAGAAACGGTATTCCCTGCGATGTTTTTGCCCGCCAACCAGATATCCTTCGCATGACGGTCTATGCTCCGCGCGGCTGAAACAATTAAAATCAGAAGGATAGCAACGATTAGAATGACAACTGCACCGGCAATTAATGAATATGTCCAAATTGTTATTGAATCCATTTACCTCTCCTCCAAATCTGTCAACATTAAAATCTGAATTTTATTTCCATATAATATGCCATTGACAGGAAAACTAATCATTACCATATTATCAGTGCTTCATACATGCGATTTTCTGGACGCATATTTCGATAGCGAAAAAAGACTCTTTCGCAAGTCTATGCCCTCTAATGTTAATTCATATTCAACCCGGGGCGGCGTTTCGGAGTAGGTTATCCGTTTTATCAAGCCAGCGCGTTCCAATTCCGCCAGTCTGATCGTAAGTGTCGAAGAGCTAATATCGCCCAACGCAGCCTGCAGATCAATAAAACGAATCCTCCCAAAATCGCCGATAATCGCAAGCAAACGCAGAGCATATTTACGACCGATAATCTGTACAAAACCCGTTGCAGGACAAATACATTCGATGATCTCATCTGAAATGAAATCTCCACATCCGCATTCGTTCTCTTCCGGCAAACGTAACATCAATTGATTCCCATACTTCAATTAACAAAGGTACTCTGGCGCTAACTAAACTGTCGGATTAATACTATTTATTTACCTTACTGTAACATTTTCCTCGTGCCACTTCATAATTTTCTACCTTGCAGCATGCCCGTATTTCACCGAAATCTTTGGATTATCTTCCCATTCTCATTCATCGCACCTTATTTATCGAATACTTCGATTTATCGCACTTATCTAAATATCTTTTTGATTTGATCGATTCTTTTCTGCCAAAGAAATTATTTTTGACGAAAACGAAGTTTCAAATTGAAAAATCAAAACGTTTGGATTTGACCCGCGAGTTAACTTTGGGTGCTATGGTTTTCTCGGTGCTAAAGACTTCTGCTTTTGAAAAAGCAGGTTAAGAAACGACGCCATTAAAAAAAGATAAGTTTATCTATGCGAAGATAAAAATCGCGGCTGCGAAGTAACGAGTCAAAAAACGAACTCCATCCGAGTACGGAGGACCGAGTTTTTCCACTTGTTACTCGACGTGAGGTTAGAATTGCCCTTTTGGTGAATGGTTTTTCGGATTACCGCGGCGCCGTTTGAGTATTCGGCGCAGATCGCGACGGCATTCCTTGTAATTCCTAATTCATGCGTCAGCAAATCCTGGGCAGTTGTTCGCCAACCAAGACATCAACGATCCTTCCGCCGCCGAATCCTGTATTCATCACGACCGTAGCGTGTGGTGATTCCGAAACCTCTCCGATTATGGAAGCTTCCTTTCCCTCTTCCGTCGCACGCATGGCAGATAAAATTTCATCGGCTTTTTCCCCAGGAACTACCGCAACCAGTTTTCCTTCGTTGGCTAAATAAAGCGGATCAAGCCCCAAGATCTCGCACGCGCCTTTTACAGTTTCGCGCAGAGGCAACGAATTCTCGTCAATCGTTATACAAACGTCCGAGCTTTCAGCGAATTCATTGAGAACCGTCGCAATTCCGCCTCGCGATGCGTCGCGCATACAATGAATATCCGGACAAACCGCAAGCATTCTACTGATCAAACTGTGCAGCGGCTGGCAATCTGTCTGAATATCAGTCTCGAGAGCGAGTTCGTTTCGGGCAAGCAGGATCGCACAACCGTGATCGCCCAAGAACCCATTTACAATAATTTTGTCCCCTACTTTTGCCGCCGACGCAGAAATATTTATACCTTTTGGTATTATTCCGATTCCTGCTGTGTTTATAAAAAGTTTGTCGGCAGCCCCTCGTTCAACCACTTTTGTGTCGCCGGTGACGATCAAAACACCGGAAACATCCGCCGCAGCGCGCATGCTAGCTACCACTTCGCGCAATTTTTCAACCGATAATCCCTCCTCTAGAACCATTCCGCACGAAAGGTAAAGCGGCTTTGCCCCGCTAACTGCCAAATCATTTACGGTACCGTTAACAGCCAGGTCGCCGATATTTCCACCGGGAAAAAACAAAGGGCTGACAACGTATGAATCAGTCGTAAAAGCCAAACGATCACCATCTTTTTGCAAGTCGGCGAGGTCAACCACGGCTTGATCCTCTAGGGGCGCGAGCATGGGATTGTGAAACGCGCTCAAAAAGACGTCTTCGATAAGATCGCGCATTTTCTTCCCGCCGCTGCCATGCGCCATATTTATGGTGGTCTCGCGGAGTTTTCGTTGTGGTCTTTCGCGGGTCATATTATTTCGTTAAAAACTAAACCCTCGCCGATTTTTCCCTTGGCGAAATTTGAATGCGTCCATAATTGTAGTAAGCCGCGCAAGCGCCCTCGGTTGAAACCATCAAAGCTCCCAAAGGTGTCTCCGGTGTACATTGCGTGTCAAAGACCTTGCAGTCTTTCGGTTTGATAACGCCTTTTAAAACTTCTCCGCACTGACACGATTTTGGATCCGCAATTTTTAGATTCGGCACTGGAAATTTGGCCTCTGCGTCAAAATCTTTATATTTCTCACGGAGGCGAACACCGGAATGATCTATGGAGCCAAGTCCGCGCCATTCAAAAAATTCCCTCAATTCGAACACTTCCGAAACCGCGTTGAGCGATGCTGCGTTTCCTTCGGTAGGTACTATTCTCGCGTATTGATTTTCGACCTCGTGCCGTCCTTCAGCCAATTGCTTTAGAACCATCCACATCGAATGCAAAACGTCTAGCGGCTCAAATCCCGCGACTACGATCGGTTTGTGATAATGATTCGCGATGAAATCGTATGGCGAAGTTCCAATCACCATACTCACATGTCCCGGTCCTAAAAATCCGTCGATCTCAAGCTGCGGAGAATCAAGAATAGCCTTTATTGTCGGGATGATTGTAATGTGATTACAGAATAGGGAAAAATTTTTGATGCCTTGATTCTTTGCCTCGAGAACCGTCAATGCCGTGCTTGGCATTGTCGTTTCAAATCCCAAACCAAAAAATATCACTTCCTTATCGGGATTTTCTTTTGCAAGTTTAAGCGAATCGAGAGGTGAATAAACCATCCGCACATCCGCACCTTCAGCCTTTGCCTGGAGCAGACTTTTCTTCGAACCCGGAACCCGCATCGCGTCCCCAAATGTCGTAAATATCACATGAGGAATCTCTGCAAGCGCAACGCAATCATCTACTCTTCCTATCGGCAAAACACACACCGGACATCCGGGACCATGTACGAATTCGACCGATTTTGGCAGCATTTGCTGCAAACCGTATCGAAAGATCGAATGTGTGTGTCCGCCGCAAACTTCCATTATTTGAAGCGGGCGTTTCTTTACAATATCGATTTTTTCTATGAGTTGATCGATCTCTCTGAGCAGTGTTTGAGCCTTTACCGGATCGCGAAATTCATCTACGTATTTCATAAAATCTGCTCCAATCGCCTATCCGGCGACTTTCGTCCCGGATTCGGACAAGTTTCCTCGTTTGTCTGCTAACAATGTGTGAACCAAGTCCCAAAGAATATGGTAAATCGCGACGTGACATTCCTGAATTCGGTGAATGCTGTCGCTTGGAACCACAAGACAGTGATCCATACTTGCGCTCTTTTTCATCTCCCCGCCATCGCCGCCTGCGAGTCCGATCGTCACCAAACCCAATTCTTTTGCCTTTTCAAAAGCATTAATTAAATTATCCGAGTTTCCGCTCGTCGAAATACCGATCACAGCGTCGCCTTTTTTTCCTTGTGCAATAATTTGCCTTGTAAAAATATGCCCAAATCCGACATCATTCCCGACAGCCGTTAGCATGGCTAGATCATTGCCCAGATTTATCGCAGTAAGCGCCTGCCGACCAGCCGTAACAGGATGCAAAAACTCGACTGCAATATGAGCCGCATCGCAGCTTGAACCGCCGTTTCCCATTGTTAAAAGTCTTCCGCCAGCTTCGTAAACGCCGGCAAGTGCCCTTGCAACAGCAACGATTCCAGCAGCATTTGCACTAAAAAACTTCTCCTTTACGTTGACACTGTTTTCGGCCTTTTGCTTAACAGATTCGAGTAAAGCTATATCCATCCGCGAAACGTCTTGGCGCTCGTCGTTTAGAAATGGATAAAGAAAATTTGTCGATTTGTCAGTCATACTTTTTTTTGCCCGATGCGTCCTAATTCGCCGATAGGTTCGGTGCAGAAACATTCATGGAGTAAGTGTGAAATCTTTTTGCCCTTACTCAGGTCCCCGAAGCTTTCATTGCTTCAACCTCGGCCTGAACCTCACCTAATTCTTCTAATAACGTAAGCGTCTTGGCGGCCTCTTCAGCATCTATAATTGCCATTGCAAAACCCACGTGTACCAATACCCATTCGCCTAAACAAGATTCCGGCGAATGTTCTTCATCGAGAATACAGGCGATATTTATCTGGCGCCTTACACCGCCGACATCGACCGTCGCAAGCATTGGAATTTCTTTGTTCAATGAAATGATCTGGCCCGGAATTCCTAAACACATAAATTAATTTCCTCTATTTTGTTTTATCAATCTCGCACCCGCTACCGCCGCCTGCCCAAACGCCAAACCACCATCATTACACGGCAATTCACGATGAGTTAAGACGGTAAATTCTTTGTCGCGTAAACGTTCCAAGACCTGTTCGAATAAAACCCTATTTTGCCAGACGCCGCCGGAAAGCGCGACCGTTTTGGCCCCATCATTACCGCTTTCGTGCTTGCTCAATCTAACGATCATTTCGACGATCACCTTTGCCAGGCCCTTGTGAAAACGTGCTGCTATAACAGCGCTAGGTGTTTTTAGGATCAAATCACCAAGCAACGCCTGCCACATTGCCAGCGGCTCGATATATGGCAGATTTGAATCGGCCAGGCGCGGAATCGAAAATGGATATGCCAGCAACTCGTCTTCTTCGCGAAGTGTCGCTTCGTCGACGATAGCTTCGAGCTCGATCGCTCCCTGTCCCTCGTAAAGTGCTGTTTTGCGGCAAATTCCAATTGCCGCTGCAACGGCATCAAATAGTCGCCCGCACGAACTCGCAAGTGGGGCGTTCACGTCTTTTTTTAACATTCCGTCGAGCAATTCGCGTGGTTTTGCTTCGAAGAATTTAAAGAGTTCCAACTCCTCATAGTTCATCGCAAATTTCGCCCAACCCATTTCTGCCACAAGATGTGCGTATGTATTTCGCCAGGGTTCTTTTATTGCCTTCTCACCGCCGATCATCGCAACCGGTTTAAATGCCGCCAGACGCTTATAAGAAGCGTAATCGGCAAGTAAGAATTCTCCACCCCAAAAAGTTTCGTCGTCTCCAAAACCGAGCCCGTCTAACGCAACGCCGATCACGGGTTTTGTGTCGATCGCAACATTATTTTCTGCCAGACACGATGCAATGTGCGCGTGATGATGCTGAACTTCAATTAACGGAAGTTTTTCGGACTCAGCCTTTTCGCGAGCCAACTTGCTCGAATTATATTCGGGATGAAGGTCGCAAACGAGTGCTTTAGGCACGTGGTCGAAAAGGGTCTTGTAGAGCTTTAAATTCTCTCCGTAATCCGCCTGCGTCAACGCATCTTCGAGATCCCCGATGTGTTGAGAAACAACCGCCTCATTGTTTCTGGTCAAACAAAACGTATTTTTAAGCTCCCCGCCAAAAGCAAGAACATTTGGAGCAGTTTCAAAACCCTTTGGAAGTCTAATTGTCGAAGGAGCATAGCCACGGGACCGGCGTAAAACCCTCGCTTCACTCCCATAAAATTTCACAACTGAATCATCCACGCGCTGCGCGATCGGACGATTGTGTGTCAGAAAATATTTCGCAATTTTCCCGAGTCGTTCAGCGGCTTCTTCGTTCCCGATACTCTGCGGTTCATCGGAAAGATTGCCCGAGGTCAACACGATCGGTCGCGACATTCGCTTCAGCAGAAGGTGATGCAAAGGTGTGTTTGGAAGCATTATGCCAAGTGTTTTTATTCCCAGCGCGACGCTTTCAGCAACGTTTACTTGAGAATCTTCATTCGAAAGATGATCTAGAATCACGATCGGAGAAGCCGGACTTCGCATAATTTCAACCTCTTCATCGCTGATCCCGCAGAATTGTCGCGCCGTATGAATATCTCTAACCATTAGTGCGAATGGCTTTCGCTCTCGATGTTTGAGACTCCGAAGAAGAGATACCGTTTCTTCATTCGTCGCGTCGCACGCCAATTGGAAACCGCCGAGCCCCTTTATCGCGACAATTTCCCCTCTCTGGATCAGAGTACAGGCGGCATCAACGTCATCAAGCATCGTAAACGCTTCGACAGCGACCGGTCTTCCGTCTGCTCTCTCAAGCCAGGCTCTTGGTCCGCATTTAAAACAAGCGATTGGCTGCGCATGAAATCTTCTGTCAGCAGGGTCTTGGTATTCCGCGCGGCATTCATCACACATTACGAATGCCTTCATCGTAGTCGTTTCCCGATCGTACGGAATATTCTCGATGATTGAAAGTCTCGGTCCGCAATTTGTGCAGTTTGTAAATGGGTAACGAAAACGTCGGGCAAACGGATCAAAGATCTCAGCCCTGCATTCATCACAGATCGAGGCATCGGGAATCACTCCCGTCCGAACAACTGTCGCTTCACTATGAGAAATTTGGAAATCCGATGTGTCGCGACAGCGGTCCGTTTTTATCCGCCGTATCTCATCGATTCGAGCAAGCGGGGGCGTCTCATTCTTTATAGCAAAAACAAACTTTTTAAGATTTTCCGCAGTTGCCTGTGCAAAAATCACTACGCCACTTCCATTATTAACAACCGAACCCGACACTCCATGTTCTTTCGCCGCACGCCAAACCATCGGACGAAAACCCACACCCTGTACCAAACCGCGAACCGTGATGCGTTCGGCAATTTCAAGTTCTTCGATCTTTGCTGCGGTTGCTTCGAGCATTCTTATATCGATTATATAATAAATGCTTGAGAGCGGCAGACTGCAAACGTAAATTTGAAATCCAAAAGTCGATTTGCCGCATTTGTTGTTTTTTGATCCAACGATGGAAAAACCTCGAGGATTCGAGCGGTGAAACAGAATGCACGGGCGAGCTCACGCAATCTGGAGATTTCGTCCTGAGAGTGTTACTGACGCGGAGTCAAGCACGGCGAAAAGGGGCGATGGCTTATTTACTGTTTTCCTTTAAGATAGAATTGGGTGGGTAGGAAGTCTGCGAGATGCGATTCTACTTGGAATATAGTGCGTCGTCGATTCCTTTTCGCCGCAATTAGTATCTCTTCTGTAAATGCTTTAGAAATTTTCCAATATTTCTCGGAGAAGAAATCGGTCACTTATGCGTGGCTTGCCAAAGTCGATCATGAATACGTTTTGTCCAATTCCAAATCTTCCCTTTGTTTATTTTGTATAAGCTGTCATCCCAGATTCCGTAGTGAAGATATAGAGACTCTGTCCCACCGGCATCGATAATGGCTGCGATCTCATGATAGTAAGATTCTCTGTGCGCGTCACCGTTTATCTCTGAAATGATATTGCTCGCGGCGACCCGTGCTTGTTCGACGGCTATGTAAGCTAGTTTTGGTCCGGGCAGGCTAACGATATCCCCGACTGCGAAGACTCTATTGAAACTGGGGATACGCATCTCCTCATCGGTTTTAAGAAAATCGAATTCATCAGAAACACCCAGCGTCCTTAAGAACGGCTGCCCTCTAAATGACGGTAGAAGCATTAGCAGATCGTATGGGGTTTTGCGCCCATTCTCGGTGATCAAATCGGTTTCCGAAACCTCGCTTACGGGAAATGGCGCAGTCTCAAGAATTCGGAGTTTATTGAATGATTTCAACAATTGAAGGTGTATATCGGCGCCGCCGAAAATTTCCTTTATGGTTTTTGGTAGTACCACATTTACGGAAATGTCACCCTTCTCGATTTCGCCCTCAAATTTTCTAGCCAAGGCAAACGCCGTTTCCAAAACTGGTATTGGTAAGAATGCTTGTGGCGAAAGTCCAACTACAATTTTTCCTTTTTCAAAGCGCTTTACTTTTTCGCCAAAAGCAATCGCGGCATCAATGCCCAATAGGTGATTCGCGTTTTCGAAATAGCCCCGAACCTTCTCAGTCGCCAATCGGCGTCCGGTCGCGATTATCAAATAGTCATAAAATATATCGCCGTCGAAATCTTTGCCCGTTACATTTACCTTGTTCTGATTAGGCTCTACCTGGACCACTTCGCCTTCGACAAACCGAACTTTTAGCTTATGAAGTTTTTTCTCTAAATCAAAAGTAATATCGTCGGGTTTGCAATCTCCAAACGCTAGCCGGACTAACGCCGGATAAAACGTAAACTTCTTTCTCGGCGATACAAGCGTAATGCGGTGCTTTTTCCCCAAAGCCTTTGAGAGTTGCTCAGCCGCTATTAATCCGCCAAATCCTCCGCCTAATATTAAAATGCTTGCCATATTCTTTCCTCTAAAATTTTCCCTTTGAGGATTTACGCGCAATTAATACTGAGCATGAGGAATGATTTAAGACCGCGTCCGAAACCGACCCCAGAATTGCCCGCGCAAACAGTCCGTATCCGTGCGAGCCGACAAATATTATATTCGCCCCCCAACGTTCGGCTTCCTCGACGATTAATTTTTTTGGCGAACCAATCCTTACTTCATTAGATATTTCGACATCCTCATTCCCATATCCTACGATTTTTGCCGTTTTTGAAAGTATTTCCTGAGATTTTTTTTGCTTGGCTTCTTCCACCGCTGCAACTAGCTTATCCGAAGAAGTAAACGGCTCGCTCGCCGCATCCACAGTGTAATCGACTACTGTCAGGATCTTAACGTTCGCGTCCGTAACCCCCGAAACAAATTCGCCGCACTGCGCGGCGGCGGCGTCAGCGTAATCAGACCCGTCGGTTGCCAGGAGTATTTTCATTCGTTTGGACCCTCCGTATTACTGTTATTATTACCCCGAACGACCAAAACAGAGCAAGGCGCATGATGCACGACCGCACTGGAAACTGACCCGAGAAGCAGACGATCCCAGAAACCATAGCCATGCGATCCAACGACTACAAGATCGCTCCCCCATTCTGTCGCCATTTCGACAATTGCGTTTTTAGGATATTTTTCCCGGATCAATTCGGTAGTAATTCTCACATTGTTCTCATCAAGTGAGCTTTCCAAAAGAAGTCTCGCATCTGCGATCGCCTTCTCAGCTTGGCTGACAGCCGATTTTTCAGTTTCGCGGTAAGCGTCCACAACTACCCCAAAGGCATCTGTTACAGGAAAAGAAAAGGGCTCGACAACCGAGATAACTTTGAGTTCGGTATTTTCTTCCGGACTAAGAAAGCCAGCAAGCTGTCTTACGGCTTCTTCGCCGAATTTTGAACCATCCGTTGCAATAAGTATTTTCATTGTTTCTCCTGCGATCGTTTATTTGCATTTGCTGAAGCCGAACTAAATAATAGCGGTAAAGGTCCGATGATGTACACAAGCGTTTTCTTTTCGCCCGTCTACTCGATTTCGACGATTCCCCTGGGGTCATCAGTTTGGAACGCTTTTTAATTGGAAGAACCTCCTCCGCAATTGCGGAAAGAGCATCTTGCTCCGTGGAAGTTGTAAGGAATTAAGTTTTCACCCCTTGTTTTCTTGCAGACTTTGAATACTCATGGGACAATTCCGTAAACATCGCCCGCCGTAACGTACGGTTTTCGACCTTATATTTATGGAGTCCGGCACGGGCTGAGGCGTGGTTTATCGGGTTGAGAAGAACAAATAATTCGCCGGCACGGTCGCCGAACTCTTGATCACCTCAAACGCCCGCGGATTTACTATCCTCACCTCTCGTGCCTTTCCCTTTACCTGCTCCACAAACCACCTCGTGTTCCCAGTCGCTTCGACCGCGATTTCGTCTCTTTTACTTAGCCCGGAAACAAACTTCCCAATCTCTACAACCTGATATTTCCTCAGTGAAACTTCCCCTTTCTCTTTCATATAACAAACCGTCACTTGCGTTGTGTGTAAATCTACTCCGATATATCTGCTCATCCTTTTTCCTCCACTTGTGTTATTTGTTCACCCGCTTTGGAATAGATTTACGGTGGCTTTTTGCCAAACTCCTATTCGAGGTCTAAAATGCCTCATGGTGGCGGTTAGACGCGAGAAGCGACAAATCGACCTCTTCAGTATTAGGAAAGTTGAGAGATAAGATAGGGGAAAATCCCTAATTGCAAGAAAACATCTGTAATTTACCGATTGTGTTTATATCAAACCGAACCACATCATTACCGCAAGTCCGACAAGAAGCAAACCCGCTCCAAATTCCGCATATTGTTCCCAATGACGGCGAGCCTTTCCGCCGGATTTTAAACCGGTCCAAGTGAAAGCCATAGAAAATGCAGCAATGGTCGAAGGCGACTGCTAGCGGGCTGATCTGACGTAGGCCGATACCGAATCCAATAATCAGATTATCAATGCTTAAACCGGCAGCTAAAAGGATCAATCCGCTCCAACTGCTCATGCTTTGTTTGAGTTTTTCATCTTTGTTTTTACTCCGAATGCTCAGGATTATTATCCAGATTCCCAATACCCCGAGTATTGAAAACGTATCCAACCAAATTCATATACGATCAAGGCGGAAACCTTTTGTCCGAGCCAGATTCCCAGTAAAGGAATACAAAATTCAAAAACTCCGAAAACGGGGATTATTCGCCAACGGTTTTTGGCTTGTCCGATTGCACCTAAAACCAAAGCCGCCGCCAGATTGTTTGAACCGATAGCGATCCCCAAAGTTAAAAATTGAAGTATAGACTTCAAAACCAATTTCCAGTTTCGATTCTGACACAGCTTGAGAAAAGACTAGACTAACCCATCAATATTTATTTTCCTGATATTGATTGGGTCATTTCGACAACAACTATTACATTTGCCCGAATTTCAATTGTGCCGGGTTCGATAGGTGTTGATGCTTGCATTCGGTTGAATGCCACATTTCGCACGGTAATTGAAACCGGACTGCTTTCGATCACAGAGAGCAAGGGAAGGATTTTTAACCCAAGAGCGTTTGCCAGCGCCTAACCTCCCTGTTCTTTTGTTTTGAGTGTTTCAGTATGTCTTCTTTTGGAATTTGTCCTCAGCCAATCAGAAGCTCGACGGCTACTTACAGATAAATCCTTTTCAGTGTTTAAAATAAATAGCTTATCCTCGCCTATCGCAATGGGATCAAATTCTGATTTTTGCCGCTCGTATGTTTTAATGGTCGCATCCGAAAGTCCGTCTTCATTTTCCGAACGCTGTTCCATACGCTGACGAGCAAGTTCAGTATCCAAACGGCATTCGATCAAACGCCAATCTGCCCCAACTGATTCGGCTTTCCGCTTTGCCTCTTCGCGGTCTTCAGCACAGCGAAAGGTCGCATCAAGAATCACACCGCCGTCTTTGTGCAGCAATTCCATTCCCTTTTCAAACATATTTTGATAAGTGATTTGATTTGATTCTTTATCGTAAACTCCTTCGCCATAGTCTGCTGGTTTTTTGCTGTCGCCGAAAAGCGATTCGCGAACTGTGTCGCTTGAGACGACACGCAATCCCAAATTGCCCGCGACAGCCCGTGCCACCGATGTCTTTCCCGTTCCCGAAAGCCCGGCAACTGCGACCATTGTTGGAGTTTGCAATTGTCTTGCAGAATTTGAAGCAATCGCGAAGTAATTTTTAGCTCGACTTTTCGCCGATTTACGTTTTTCTTCGGTCAATTCCAGTTCATCAAGTTGAAAACTCAAAACCTTTCCGCGAACGAATGCACGATAGCAGCGATAAAACGAAAACAATTTAAACATTTGCTCGTCGTCCGCTTTTTCGCTGTAACGCTCAAAGAAGTAATAACCGAGATCGGGTCTTCCGTAAGCGTCCAAATCCATCGCCAGAAAAGCCGCTTCGTTCACCACGTCCGCACAGCGAAAGCGTTCATTGAACTCGATGCAATCGAAGATGCAAATGCCGTTTGTAACACAGACGCTTTCACATCTTACGTCGCCGTGTCCATCGCAAATGTGTCCTTGTACAATACGCTCTTTCAATAACTTTTGATTTTCTCGAAGCCATTGATAAACCCATTCACGGATGCGTTCAAAATCGGATTGTGAGATTGTTCGGTCAACGTATCGTTCGGTTTGCTCGAAGTTCTCTTCCCAGTTATGACGTATGACCTCCAAACTTCCGTAAGCATCAACGTCCGCGCCACGGCGTGCCGTTTCATGAAATTCGTTGAGTTTACCAGCGATGGACGCAATCATCGGTTCACTAACAGTGTCATTTTCTACTATAAAATCAAGCATCCGTTCTTCCGGCAGACGCTTCATAAATACGCCGTAGTCAACAATGTTTCCTTCGTAGGAAAAACGAATGCCGTTTTCATCTTCGACAACCGGCTGAACTCCTAAATAAATTTCAGGACAAAGACGGCTATTCAATTCAATTTCTTGTTCGCAGGCATTACGGCGTTTTTCAAGAGTTGTGTAATCGAGAAAGCCGAAATCTACCGGCTTTTTTAATTTCAGCACACGATCTTTTCCCAACAGTATGACGGAAATATGAGTTTGCTTCATTTCAACCGGAAGTTCGTCATCCTTCCAAACTGAATCTGCCGAACGCAATCGCTGAATCATCTCAAACCAATTTTGTATATCGTTTTTCATACCATTTCATATCTGCAATTCGGCACGAGTTTGCAGTACTTCGACAATATGTTGACGGGAAATTACGCCGATTTTATCTCTCACTAACTTCAGTAAAACAAGATATAAGTTCTTTGATCTATTATTAAATCTGAACTCGCATTCTTTCAGGTGCAGGTTGAAAGTTTTCTTCGTGTTCTGCTCATTTTCTATTCCTCCATTTCATTAATTATAAAACAGAAAATTACTCCTTACTTTTCCCTTACCACCTGTCCTATTATTGGGGTACACTTGAGTTTTACCGGCAAACGGGCTGCTCTATATATATTAGCAAAGGCATAATGTTTGCTTGGTTCATACTTTAAGCACACTTGACGATTTTCAGCAAAGGAGAAAAAACTAACATGAAAATTTTGATCGCATATGATGGTTCCGGTTCAGCCGAATCTGCAATTGACGACCTGAAATCTGCAGGACTTGCAAATGACAATGTAGAGGCGAATATCCTTTCGGTCGCCGAAGTTTGGCTGCCTCCGCAGAACGGAAACGGCTCTGACGACTACCCGGCAGCGGTTGAAAAATGGACTCGCAAGCGGCGTGAGATTGCGAAAAATGCCGTTAAAGAAACCGAAAGATTGTGCCGCTTCGCCGAGAATCGCGTCAGGAATCTTTTTCCGGGGTGGAAGGTTTCGGGTGAAACGGTGAGCGGATCGCCGGCGTGGGAAATTCTCGCGTGCGCGGATTCGTTTGGAGCAGATCTTATTGTAGTTGGGGCACAGGGAAAAGACGCGGTAAGCCGGTTTCTACTCGGAAGCATTTCCCAAAAAGTGCTTACAGAAGCAAAATGTTCCGTTAGAATCGGACGTGGCAAGATACAGGTTGATCCAGCACCAAACCGCATATTGATAGGTTTTGACGGGTCACCAGGCTCCATAATGGCGGCGGATAAAGTATCCCAGAGATTCTGGGCTGATGGATCTGAACTATGTTTATTGACTGCTGTCCATTCGAGCCTGCCAACATCGATCGGACGCTTCGTTTCTCCTGTAAAGGACTGGATCGGCGAAGATGACGAGATTGAGTTTAACTGGATTCGTGAGGTTTCCGAACCCATAACCAAGAAGCTTCAAAATGCTGGGTTGAGCGTCAAAAATGAGAGAATGGATGGTAACCCAAAAAAAACCTTGGTCGAATATGCTGCTAGTTGGGGGGCAGATACCATTTTCGTCGGTGCGCACTCCTACACGGTTTTGGAACGCTTTTTAATTGGAACAACCTCGTCCGCAATTGCAGAAAGAGCATCTTGCTCCGTGGAAGTTGTAAGGAATTAAGTTTTCACCCCTTGTTTTCCTGCAGACTTTGCATACTCACGGGAAACGATCGCTTCCATTTCATCCAGGTTATTTTCGATCTCTGAAACGAGTTTGAACTGACTTTTCGCACGGTGAAGGTTTTGAAATTCGTGGCTGGTTCGAAAGTAAATATCGTTTTGGAGAAAATCCGTCAGCATCCGCAGACCGACCATAAATGTCATTGCCTTCGCGCTAAATGCCAGGTATCTAGCTTCAACTTCGGACAATTCTCCACCGAGCTCTTGGATAAATCCTTTTGTAAATTCTTCGAAGTATTTGATATTAAATTCCACATTCGCCAAATCGGCTTCGTCTTCGTCGCCTGTGTTGCAAATCGTTCTGACTGCATCGCCGAAATCAAAATGGACGATTCCCGGCATCACCGTGTCGGTGTCTATAACACAAAGTGCCTTGTTTTCCGGTGAAAAAAGTGCGTTAGAGATTTTCGTGTCATTGTGGGTCGCACGAAGCGAAATCTTACCTTCGCCGATCAAGTTTTCAAGGATTTGAACTTCCGCTCGCCGTTTATTCGCAAAATCAATTAATTCGGCGGCTTTTTCATTTCGTGTTTCCGAAGCATTTGCCAACGCAGCATCAAATTGCTCGAAACGAAACGACATCTTGTGAAAATTTGGAATGATCTCGGCTAATCTCGAGGCGTTAAAATCGCTTGTTAAATGTAGAAACTCTCCAAACAGCTTTCCAGCTTCGAATGCAACTTTCGAGCTCGTTACGCGCTCGTAGGTTTTGCATCCGTGGATGTTTACCGTTAAATTCCAATAGTTACCCTCTTTGTCATGAAGATAATTTTCTCCCGATTTTGCTTGAATGAATGTCAAAACCCGCTTTTGGATCTCGTCATCAGAAAGGTAATTAAACTTCTCGCGCAGATGCCTGGAGATCAATACTTTGTTTTTGACGAGACTCGGAACGTCCGGGAACACCAAATGATTGATACGCTGCAAAACGTAATCGTATTTCGATTCTGTTTGTATCAAGTAAGTGTCGTTAATGTGTCCGGAACCGATCTCCGAGGCCTTAACGAATTCATCCGCGACCTCAAACTCGTTAAAAATTTTCTGTAAATCAAACATTATTTCCAGAGATTCCGGGAATGTTTTTCCTTTCCCTGCATTTCTTTGATTCGCGCAACCAATCCCGGTTTATCTTCCTTTTAAGTCACGCCTATCCAGTCAGCATCCGTTGTTCGAACCTTTACCGCAGCGATGTTTCTCCAAACAATTCGTCTACAATTTTTGGAAGGAAAAATTCCGCCTCGTCGTCAAAACTGTTTTCTTCCAAAAACTGCTCAAACACGGATTCCAACAAAGGGATTATCTTACCCGTAAAACCCCAAAAATTCATCGACACGATGGCGTTTTTATTGAGATCCATTTCCACTCCTTCGGTGGATTTGGCAAAGAACTTATTGACGGTGCTGGAAATCGCGGTACGCTCAATGGATTTATTGAAGACAGCGAAGCTTGCGAATTGTCGGATCGTGAGCTTCGGAATTGTTTTAAAGAACGTTTCCGTGATGTAGATAAAAGAGGGGCGGTTTTCTGCGCGATCTTTTTCCTAATTAACTTGATTTTCTTTTTTTTTTGGCTCAATCGGATTCTTCGAACATTATCTATTTGATATTCCCAACCGAGAAGCTTCAAAATAACAGCTTGTTGCAATGGGTGTTAAACGATTTGTCAATTCCGTTAAGGCAAAACGGCTCCGCCATTTGATATTTACGATTGCGCCAAATGATGGTAATCACGACGTGCCCCGACGTTCGATCTTTAAAGGTGACGGGACGCAGTAAACACTGGATTCTACAAATGGACGGTGGATAGAGCGTGCGTCGATATTTGAATCCAAAAAAGGGCTTGAACCTGCGGAGTTTTTCACCTGGTTCTATTTTAATTCTTGCGTAATTTATCTAATCCGGGAAAATCTATGATTTGCCCCGGGTTATCGCCAACGGGATCAATGTAGATCAGCTCGCTGTACCGAATGACAATTTCTTTCCCGTTCGCACTAATCTCCCCAGTAAAAGGTCGCTCATAGGTTTTGCCTTTTATCGTTTTGCGATATACGCCTCGAATCTGATCGCCGATAATACTTCCATTCCAAACGCGTCCGCTCGTCCCGACCAATCGGCATCTGCTATAGAACGCTACATTTTCAATCTTTATTGAATTTCCTGTAAGGACCGTCTCGTAAACCTGATTCGATTGTTGCCATACACCTTGTAATTTCCGGATAAACTCTGGACGTTTCTTATCAACGGGGGATGAGGACAGCGTTCTGTTTTCGAGTTGGAGGGTATCTGACAGAGTGTTATTTTTTTCCTGCGCAATTACAGGAATCGCCAAAAATATCGCGGCCGCAAGTGTCACGAATAATTTGTAAATATTGAATTTCATAGATTTTGTGTTTTGGGATGATGCGTACGGGCTTCCCTGAAAATCAAGGGAAACGTTGACTTCTTTTGATATGGAAAACTTGGAAAATTTTTATGGAAGATTTTCGACCGTCGTATGTCCTGCAATCTTGCAGTTATGCAGGTAAGAAAATTATGACCCTAACCGATGAAATCTGTCAAGAAATTCTGCGCGGTTTGATCAGTGTCGCGGGTTTTTAAAGCGCCAAACCAAGATCATGCGGCGAAACGAAGTTAAAAGGTCCGCGGGCAAAAATAACGGCCTAAGCATTCATTCTAGAAATTTTCCAAAACAATAAGCGCGGTTTGCGCTCCGCCTTGGCTTACGTTTACCAAAGAAGAAGATGAAAGCCTGACCATTCCGCCTTCGACCTTGTTTTGAAAAAGAAACGGATCGAAATCGACAAGGAGCTCGGTCATTTCCAGGTCTTTATCAAAAAACGGAAACTCCTGCTTTTCAATATCGGCTTTCTCTTGGACGACAAAAGAATCGATAAGTGCTTCATCAAGAGCGGTTTCCCATTCAGATTGCGGGGTTTCCCAACCTAAAACGATTCCCTTTCCGCCGTAATCGTCGTTTGGTTTTATCAAAAAGTTCTCGCGTTTTTTTCGTAAGTACTCGAGCAGATCAATCTCCTTCCCCCGAAAATCGGTTTTCGCTTCTTCAGCTTTGCGTGTCCACGGGATGTGTTTTTTGATCATTGCCGATTGCGCATCCGAAAACAATTTGGAATATTGTTCGTCCGTTAATATCGCAAAGCTTGCTTTTTTATGGGGAATTTTTGTGCGGAAGGAATTGCATAAACACAAGTTTCCGTCTTCGTAAGCTCTTATCAACGGGTGGGTATCGTCGTATTTTTCGAGAAACTCGTGAATTAAAATGCGCTTATACAGGATGTCGATCTCAAAACTTCCGGCGTGAAGATTGTCGCCATTGTATTCGACTTCAGACGGATCGACGACCAATGTGCGGAATCCCATCGATTCAAAATATTCTTTCAAAATATAAAATTCGGCTTCAGTAGAAACTCCATCCCAATCAATGATCGCAATATTGGGCTTTGTTTTTCTCCCGCCAAACTCCCTGTATGAAGTAAAAAGTGATCGCAAAAGCATCTGATGAGGCTTTGGTCTCCAATGGTCGTTGGCTTTAAGGAAATTTTTGATCAAAGGGATGTTGCCCATTACCGTTTCAAGCGGAGTTTGGTCGCCGACACCTGCCGGAGTTTCAGCGTTATATTCCAGAAACTTAAAATCCTCACCCGAAACAAAAGTATCGAGTCTGCCGGAATTGCTGATAATTTTGTAGCCGGGATCCACCTTTACGAGGCGTTCTTCCATTTCGGTAAGATCAAAACGTGCACGAAGTTGGGCATCTTCAAGCGCCGCGTAGGTGAGGCGCTCTTCGGCTTCAGCTATCATTTCAGCCGCATAAACAATTTCATTGTATTGTGAGCGAGAAAGAAAATGCGGACGCAAAAGCGGACATGTCGGTCGATCGTCAAAAAGCAGGCCGAGATCGCTCTGGACCTCCGTAAGTTTTTCAAATAGCTTCTTATCGTTTTTGTACTCGCGCAAAAGCGCGGCATTGAGATCATCGATTTTTTCCGCCAGTCTTGCCTTCATAGAAGTAATAATCTTACTACACAATCAAAAAAGGCATCTCCTGAGAAAAGATGCCTTTTTGCGAGAGCTGAAAATTTACTACTCATTTCCGAGTTTACGATCCTTGAAAGAATCGAAAAACTCGGTGTGCCTGCTTGTTAAAGGAATTTTTCGTCCAGTAATGAACAAATATTTGACTTTTGTTCGGACCTCCAGGATATCGCCGTCAGCAACAACAATATTTGCTACCTTTCCAACCTCAAGCGAGCCAACCCTGTCGGAAACTCCCAAAATCTGCGCTGGATAAAGCGTCACGCTTTTCAACGCTTCATCTTTTGAAAGCCCAAACGCGGACGCGATCCCCGCTTGATACGGAAGTTCGCGAACGTTTGCACCGTTATTACCGGTTGATACGCAAAATTTTATCCCCGCTTTTTGAAGTTTTGACGGAGATTCAAAATTTGAATCGTATGGATCATCGTCGCTTAAAGGATTATTGTGGATCTGATTAAAAATGACAGCAATATTGTTTTTCTTTAACCCTTCGGTTTCCTCCCAGGCCTCAGCGCCGCCATAGAGAATCGTCTTGAGTTTCATTTCCTCAACGAATTTGATTACGCCCCGAATGTCTCTCGAGCGCTGCGCTGCGAAAATCACAGGCTTCTGCCCGGTCACATAAGGAATCATCGCTTCCAGCGAAAGATCCATATCGGGTTTTGGAAGCGAGGGATTTTTCGAAACGGCTTCTTTCACATCTGCATATCGCTTCGCCTTTTCAAACGCCTCTTTCAAACTTTTCACACGTTCGTCTCGTCTTTTTACCGCTTGGGAAAAATCTAAAATACGCGGACCCGTAAGCGGGTTAAATCCGCCAAACGTGCTTATCGGCGGGAAGTTTACGACCAAAGCAAATTCCGGTACGACTGACATCGCATCCTGAGTTGCACCATTTAAGTTAATGACTGCCGATTGCCCGGAAATGATTCCGCCGGCAGGCATCGAATGTGCCATCGTTACACCGTTTACACGTGTGACGTTGATATGAGAAGTATTTGGATTGATTCCAAGAATTGCTCTTGCGTTTGGATTTATGTCCCCCGTTTCAGCAACATCGACCGTTCCGGCTGCGCCGTTTCCGATCTCCAGCAACCCCATATTCGTTCCCGCATCGATCATTCCCGGATAAACGCTTAACCCAGTGCCGTCGATTTTTTCGGCATTCTGCGGAATTGAAGCATTCGCGCCGATCCCTGATATTTTTCCGTCCTGAATTACCATCGTTCCGTTTTCGATAACTGCCCCCGAAACCGTCACAATGCGCGCATTCGTAATCGCAAACGTCCCGGGAGTTCCGGTAACATTCTGCTGAGAACCTCCGTTTTGAGAAAACGCGGCTGAAGCGAAAATTCCGACAGCGATAAAGGATAAAAAGGTGCGGAAACAATAATTTGTTAGTCGTTGGATATTCTTAATTTTCATCGATCGATTCCCCCTTCAATGGCGGGAGTTGGAGTTTCTTCAGGTTTCGTTTCGTCCGCTTTGGTGTCTCCGTCCGGTTTCTCGGGCTTTTTCAATCGTTTTTCCGGCGGTAGATTTGCTTCGTTTTTCTCAAGCCGCTCGCGCTCTTGTTTTAGAGTTTCCCGCATGGCAATATCCTTTGCGCGATCGAAGAAGACCTGACCGTCGATCAAAGTCATTTCCGCGCGCGTATAAACGCTAAAGGGATGCGCGCTCCATATCGCGATATCGCCGTCTTTCCCCACTTCGATCGAACCGGTCATCTTCGAGATCCCAAGCTGTTTTGCAGGATTAAGTGTTACCATTTTGAGAGCCTCTTCCTCGGGTACGCCACCGTATTTCATTGTTTTCCCCGCGTCCAAATTCAAACGTCGGATCCGCTCATCGGAATCCGAATTGATCGAAACAACAACGCCGTTTTTCCAAAGAATGTATGCGTTATAGGGAATCGTATCGTAGGCTTCGAGTTTGTAGCCCCAGTAATCGACAAAAATAGATACACCGGCGCCAAATTTAGCGATTTCCGGTGCGATCTTGTACGCTTCAAGACCATGCTGCAGCGTTGCGACGGTGAAGCCGAATTCTTTTGCAAGCTTCATCAAATTAAGGTGCTCATCCGCACGATAGCCGTGTGCGTGAACAAGGCGTTTGCCCTCCAAGACCTCAACCAACGGATCGAGCTCAAAACTTTTCTTCGGAGGAACTCTCGTTTTTCCTGCACGAAAATCGTCCCATTTTCTTTTGTAATCGCGTGCACGCTCAAACGCATCTCTCATTACCTCAAGGGTTCCCATTCTCGTCGCTGGATAACGCGCCGGTTGGCGTCCGCGTTTCACATTTTCGCCCATCGCAAACTTGATTCCGGGAGGCGCACCGGGAATCAAATATTCTTCGATCGGTCTGCCGTATTTGAATTTCACAACCGTATTGAGCCCTCCGATCGGGTTAGCCGAGCCATGCAACAAATTTGCCGCCGTCACACCGCCAGCGAGTGCCTGATAGATCGAAGGGTCCGTCGGGTTTAAAACATCTCTAGTACGCGCCATTGAAGTTACGGATAATGAACCCTCATTTATCGCGTCCAACATTGCATGCGAGTGGGCATCAATGATCCCGGGGGTGACATATTTATCGGTCGCATCGATCACCCGGGCATTTGCCGCACTTATGTTCTTTCCGATTTTGTCGATCTTGCCTTTACGAATCAGAATATCCGTGTTGGTCAACGTCCCCTTTGCGGCAGTCATCACGGTTGCATTTTTAATCAAAACATCCGTATTTGTTTGACCCGACGCCGTTCCCGCCAAGCCAGCGAAAATCGCAACTGCAAATATGAAAAATAATTTTGTTTTCATCTATTTTCTCTAGATAGCAGAACTCGAATCTGCAATTTGAAACCTGGAAAATTAAGGAGTTTTTGTTCCCGTAAATGGTGCCGGTCCCTGAGGGGTGTCTGCGATTCCCTCAACCTTGTTGCCCTCTACCGTTCCGTTAAAAGCCACCGACAATTCCTGCGCGCCAACCGATACATTGACATCAAATGTAAATCCTTTGTCAGTCGCTGCACCATTTTTTATCGGTGATGAGCCAAACAAAGCCGAACTCAACGTGCCGTTTACCGTGCTTCCGGTTTGAATCAAAACCAGAGTCGCCTCGACGCGCTGACCGGGAGCCGAAATCGAAAGAATCCACGTTCCGCCAACCTGCGCGATGGTCCCGTTTGCCGGTGTTGTTTTCTTCTCCGGTTTTTTCGGCAATTTGAAGAGCTTTCCATCGACAAAAACGTGCGTGATGGTCTTATCTTTATCAAACAGATCGCCCTTTATAACTACAAGATTTGCAATTTTCCCCGTCTCTATCGAACCAAGTTGATCAGAAACTCCCAGAATTTCCGCAGCACTCAAAGTCATTGCGCGAACCGCATCCGCTTCTGACAATCCATTTTTAGTTGTTTCTTCGGCATTAACCAAAAAATCAGCCATGTTTTTTAGACCATCTGAAGAAAACGCGAAAATCACTCCTGCTTGTTTCAGTTTCCCGGCAGTTTTCGGAACTTCGACGCGTAATCTGAGAGTATTCATCGATTCGGGATCCGCCTCTTCATTCGCAGCAACCGTCCGTTTGGGAAAGTTCAGCGAAAGCAAAACCGGAACCTTTTGAGCTTTCAATCTGTCTGCAACTTTGCCCGCTTCCTGACCGCCAGCGATTATTAGCCTGAGATCAAACTCTTTTGCAAGGTCGATTGTCCTGATAATTTCACGCTCGGCGTTTGCGTTAACAACCAGCGGTTTCTCACCGTTTACGATCGGGATCAGAGCTTCCAGGGCAGGATCAGATTCGGGGCGTTTCATTCCGCGGGGATTTTTCTCGTACATTTTCCGTATCTGGTCGAGACGTTTTGCATCGGCAAACATTTGGCGAAGTGCCGAGAATGTTCCCATCAGCGATGAAGGAAAACCGCCGCCCCGATTGGTTGTATACGTAACGTGCTGTGCGAAAGGTGTGCGGACGACCATCTCTGAAACGGTTTCGCCGGCAAGGTTTATCACCGCTGAATCGCCGTTAAAAATCCCATCGGAATAGCCCGTCAAAGCAGTCGTAAAACCGTAGCTTCTTTGTCCCGCAAACTGTGCTTCTCCGGCTTTCAGATCACCCATGACATTCCTTTCGGGTCGCAAAACGGCCGGATAATTTGAATTCGATTGCGGTTGATTTGCTTGTCCCGGAGGCGTTGGAGGTGCCTGCTGAATTGCAATATTTGTGTTTGCGTCAATAAATCCAGGGTAAACAGTAAGTCCTTCGCCATCGAAGATCTCTGCATCGGCCGGAATTTGAACTCGTTCACCGACCGATTCTATTAACCCGTCGCGCACTACGACCGTGCCCTTCGCAATCGTCGCTCCCGAAACCGTAATGATCTTCGCATTCCTGATCGCATAACTCCCGATTTGCGCTTTGACCGATAAAGATAGTCCGGTAAACACAAAAAGCGCGACGGAAAAACCCAATAGGTGTTTTTTCATAACTCTTAGCGGATGAATTGTAAATTGAACTTCGAAATCTATAAACGGGATTGTAAACCAAAAAGTGTCAGAATGGAAAATTGGCTTTTCTGATCACTCGAAGGGCCCATTTTATCAGATCATCAGCGAGACGTGTTTTTGTCATGCTTTTCCACATTCAAAAGCTGTTTCTTCCGCTCGATTCCCCAACGGTAACCGTTCATTTTACCATCGCTTCCGATTACGCGATGACAAGGAATAGCTAATGCAACCTGGTTCTTTGCACACGCGCTTGCTACGGCCCGAACCGCTTTTTTGTTACCGATCTGCTCCGCAACCTCAGAATATGAAAGCGTCTCGCCGTATGGAATTTTTCTCAGCACATCCCAAACGCGCATTTGAAAAGCGGTAGCATAAACGTCTAACGGCAGATCGAGATTTCGTCTTTTCCCTTCAAGATAGCAGACGATGATCTCAATAATTTTCTTTAGATTTTTGTTATCGCGTTTTATCTCCGCGTTGGGATATTCAGCTTCCAAATCTTCAACCAAATGCTTACCGCTATCCCCAAATTTCAATCCGCACAAGCCTTTTTCCGTTCGCGCAACGAGCAATCTTCCGAGCGTGCAGTCTGTAACTGCAAAGCTGATCTTTGCTCCCGTGCCTCCTTTTTTATAAGTTGCAGGCGTCATTCCCAAATTATCCGATGCCTTCTCGTACAATCGGCTGCTCGATCCAAATCCCGCTTCATACATCGCTTCCGTAACATCGCTTCCTTTCTGTATTTCTATTTTAAAGTTTTCTAAGCGCCTTTTTTCGCTATATTTTTTGGGCGAAATCCCGATAATTTTTTTGAAAGTCCGTTGAAAATGAGATGCACTCAAATTGAGCTCTTCGGCAAGGCTTTCGAGCGAAATATCTTCTGCCGTTTCCATTATTTCACAGGCTTTGACGATGGTTTTCACTTGCTCATCGACACCATCTATATCGTTCGGCCTGCATCTCAAACACGCCCGAAACCCCTTATTCTCAGCGCTTGCCTGGGTATGCACGAAAAACACATTTTCCCTTTTCGGCAAACGCGCCGTGCACGAAGGTTTACAGAAAATTTTCGTCGATGTGACGCACGTAAAAACCACTCCATCAAATCGTTTATCGTTTTCTTTTACTGCCCGCCAGAATATTTCGTCATTCATAAATTGATCATTACCGCCTTTGATATGCTCCGTGATCTAAGCATCTAACATGCCGCGGGTTAAATCTATCCGAAAATTGCGGTAGAATTGATTAAATAAATGAGCGAAAACAAAACAGCAATAATATTATTTGATGGTGTTTGCAATTTTTGCAATGATTCAGTGAACTTCATCATTGAGCGCGACTCGAAAAATCATTTTAAGTTTGCGCCGTTGCAATCTGAAATCGCTGCGGAACTGATGGTAAAACATCGAATCGATAAAGAAGAGACGGATTCAATCGTCTTGGTCCAAAATGATCAGGCGTTTACACATTCTACGGCCGCGCTGAAAATCGCCCGAAATCTCGATGGTGCATGGTCGGCATTATATGGATTTGTCATTGTTCCGAAGTTTATAAGGGATTTCTTTTACCGGGTTTTTGCAAAGTATCGGTATCGGTTATTTGGAAAAAAAGATCAGTGTATGATGCCGACACCGGGAATTCGGGAAAGGTTCTTAGCCTAATGCGGAACCCCGCACGCAGTGAGGGTGCATTTTTGAAGGAAATATAATTATGAAAGCAAAATGGAACGGAAAAATTATCGCAGAAAGCGATGAAACAATCGTAGTCGAAGGAAACCATTATTTCCCGGCGGATTCAGTAACGGACGAATATATGGAAGAAACCGAAACTAAAAGCGTCTGTCCCTGGAAAGGTACGGCGAGCTACTACACGATAAATGTAGACGGCGAAAAGAATGTCGATGCGGCCTGGTATTACCCGGACGCAAAATCAGACGCGAAAAACATAGAAAATTATGTAGCGTTTTGGAAAGGCGTTGAGGTAGCCGAGTAGCGACCAAGTAGTTTCCCTCCCACTTTCTACTTGCCACTTGCCACTTAAACAAGGATGTTTTCTCTTGAAACCTTACAATTTGATGACCTCCGGGAGTTGATCGCTAAAAATGCTCAGACCGAAATGGGTGAGCGGCGTCTACTCAAAGTTTGCCCGCATACAAGCAGACTCGCGCTCGATCGCGACCTTCAATTGATCACGGAAACGATAGCGTTGGCAAAAGAAGATATATCGTGGAGCTTTTCGGATCTTCCCGAATCTTCGGAATCGATCGCGCTCCTTAAAATCAAAAATACCACGCTTGAGCCTTTGGTTTTACGCGAGATCGCTCGTCTTATTTCGCAGGCGCTTTTTGCCAAATCGGCAATTGGAAACGGGAAAGAAACTGCACCGACCCTATGGGAAATCGTCGAAGATCTGCCGAAAGTGATCTCAAAACTAGCCGAGACGATAAACCAAAAAATTCTTCCAAGCGGCGAACTTGCCGATTCGGCATCGACCGAGCTCAATCGTCTGCGCCGCGAGATAAACGCCCAGCGCGAACGCCTTACGAAATCCCTGGAAAGTTTTATGCGTACGAAAGGCGATGCGGTTCAGGACGATATTGTCACCGTAAGAAATGATCGGTATGTGATTCCTGTAAAAGCTGGATTTTCGGGCAGGATCGGCGGAGTTGCGCACGGTGCGTCGTCTTCCGGTGCAACAGTTTTTGTCGAACCGCTCGAATCAATCGAAGCAAACAACGAACTTCAGGCACTCAAGGCAAAAGAAGAAAACGAAATTCTGCGGATATTATTTTCTTTGGCCGAACAGCTCCGTGAAAATATACCGTTTATTGAAATCGCAGCCGAAGCGATCGCCGAGCTCGATTTTGTAAAAGCAAAAGTAGTTTTTGCGCACGGTTTTGACGCAGTCGTTCCCGGGATTTCGAATGACGAAACTCTCGATCTCGTCGATGCGCGCCATCCGTTGCTTGAAGAATCGCTCCGTGTCAGTAGCTCGCCTGCTCTCTGTGTCAGTAGCCCGACTGTTAAGAAGGGCTCCTCCGAAATCGTCCCCGTGAGTTTCTCGCTAAACGTTAAAAACTCCGTCATGATCATCTCCGGCGCAAACGCAGGAGGAAAAACGGTTGTACTAAAGACTGCGGGTTTGTTATCCCTGATGGCGATCTCGGGTCTGCCCGTTCCGGCAAGCAAAGCAACAGTTCCCTTTTACGCATCCGTTTTGGCGGACATCGGCGACAATCAATCGCTTTCGGCAAACCTTTCTACATTTACATCGCACATTTCAAACATCGCTTCGATGATGACAAATTTGCATACACCCGCGCTCGTTTTACTCGACGAAGTCGGAACCGGAACCGACCCTGAAGAAGGCTCGGCGCTCGGCGTGGCAATCGTTGATCATTTTCGGACGCACGGTGCACAGGTAGTTGCTTCGACCCACTACAAGGGTTTGAAAATATACGCGGCGAATGATGAGGAAGTGATCAATGCTTCAGTTGAATTTGACGAAAAGACGCTTGAGCCAACTTACAGGCTACTCACCGGAATCGCAGGTGCTTCCTCCGGACTCGAGATAGCCCGCCGTTTTGGAATCAGAGATGAGGTGATCGAAAATGCACGCGCAAACCTAGATGTAGCAGCGCAGGAAGCGGAGAATTATCTTCACACTCTGCAGAAGGAAACAAAGCAAGCGGAAGATCTGCGAATCGCACTCGAAGAAGAACGCGAAGCCACGGCACAAAAATACGCCAAACTCGATATTGATTTTCGAAAGAAAGAAAAGCGCCGCAAAAAAGAATTTGAAAACGAGCTTGGTGAGACGCTCAAAAGCTTTAACCGCAAATCAAAAACGTTTTTGAAAACGGTTGAAGATAAAAAGGAGCGCAAGAAACTCGAAAATGAATTGGCCGCAAGTAGGGCTGAGCTGAAAAGGCAAGCTTTTAGAAAGGTCGCCGAGTTCGATTCCGGGAAATCGCCGGTTGTGGATAGAGGCGGATCATCAGGTGCCAGTAGCCCAACCGTCAGGGCGGGCTTCGATGGGAATTTGAGGTCTCAGATCGACGAGGATGCGACTATCTCTATTGGCTCAAACGTGTTTTTGAGAAACTTTGACAAAATTGGAAAAGTAGAAAGGCTCGACGGTAAAAGTGCCGAAGTCCTTGTTGGTTCAATGCGACTGCGGCAGAACTTGGACGATCTCCAAGTCGTGGCGGAACAAATTTCCGCTAATGAAAAACCACTCGAAAAACTAAAGAAAGCTGCCAAACAATCAAACATCGATCTATCGCTTGCCGAAACTCAATCAGAACTAAATCTCATCGGAAAAACAACGATGGACGCCGAAACCGAGGTCGATAAATTCCTTGATGATTCTTACGTTTCAAAACTTCAACGCGTGAGAATCATTCACGGCTTTGGAACCGGCGCCCTCAAAAACTCAGTTCATCAATTCCTCAAAGGTCATCCGCACGTCGAAGGCTTTGGATTTGCCCCTCAAAACGAAGGCGGAAATGGCGCGACAATTGTGGAATTGAAGCAATAGCTATTAGGTACTCCGCGGAAAAGCCCTGCAGAAAGTATGAAAATCCGTAAAACTCCCACATCACACCGCGTAGAATCGCTCGAATTCCTATAGTCTGCGAGAAACATGACAGACCATAAAAGCTAATATGTTTAAGAAATCGATTTCATTTTCGATCATTTTCCCTTATTTCTAATCTCGGCAGCTCCGGCGTTCGCGAAACCAAAAGGCACTTGGGACGATGTAAAAGCCTTGATCGATCAGGAAGTCGCGGTAAAAGATAAAAGCGACGACCTTTGCGGCCTCTGCGGTAAAAAAACCGAAACCGCAAAGGGACGCTAAGGTTTTGCTTAGATCGCAATGTTCGGCGTCGAATGGTGAAATTTGTTCTTCCATTGTAAAATTTTGGGTCTATGGGCGATAGTAAACTTGGAATAGCCATAATCGGTTTGGGTGGAGCCGTTGGAACAACAATGGTCGCAGGAATCGAACTTTTGAAAAAAGGCTTGATCGAGCACGACGGTTTGCCGCTCGCGGAAATTGATGACGCAAATCTCGCGGGTTACAAGGATATTGTTTTCGCCGGGTGGGATCTGAATTCATCAAACCTTGCAGAAGCCGCGGCCGAACACGATGTACTAACCCACAATCAGTTTGTCGCCATCGAAGAATCGCTATCCGCTATCACACCCTGGAAAGCAATTGGCGATAAGCATTTCTTATCGAATATTGAAGGTGAAAATCTTCTGGCAGGTGACTCCCGTCGCGAGACAGTTGGAAAATTGCGAGCCGATCTCGCAGAGCTTAAGAAATCGTGCGCTTCCGCAGTCGTAATAAATCTCGCCTCAACGGAAAAACTCGTGGATGAAACTAACGAACTCTTTTCTTCTCTTGCAAGTTTTGAAAAAGCGCTTGACGAAAATTCAAACCAGATCTCACCTGCAATGCTCTATGCTTACGCTGCGATTTCCGAGAATGTGCCTTATGGAAACTTCACGCCTTCGGTTTCCGCCGACATTCCTGCTTTGATCGAGTTTGCTGAAAAACAAGGTGTACCAATCGTAGGAAAGGACGGCAAAACGGGACAGACATTTATCAAAACCGTCCTTGCACCAGCACTAAAATCCCGTGCGTTAAAAATTGACGGATGGTATTCGACCAACCTCCTCGGCAATCGCGACGGACTCGCACTTTCAAATGAAGATTCGCTCCGCTCTAAAATCAAAACAAAAGCCTCGGTGCTTCGAAGCATTTTGGGCTACGAGGTCGAAGACCACATCGTCGATATACGTTATTACAAACCACGCCGTGACAACAAAGAAGCCTGGGACAACATCGATTTCACGGGTTTCCTCGGGCAATCAATGCAGCTAAAACTAAATTTCCTATGCAAAGATTCGATACTTGCCGCACCGCTTGCTATCGAAATCGCCCGGTGTTTGGACCTCGCTCGCCAACGCGGAGAATCTGGAATTCAAGAGCAACTAGCCGTGTTTTTCAAACTGCCGTTCTCGAAAAGTGGCGTTCCGGAACACGCTTTTCATAAACAGGAAGCGATGCTTTTGGAATGGCTGTTAAAGAAATGAAGGTCGGTGAAATTGAAACAGGCGGAATCGCGACCGCGAGGGAGTGTGCAAAACTCAACAAACGAACGACTTTATCGATCAGTGGGATGATAATGAATTTCCCCTCGCGTATCTCATCACAATCCGCACTTATGGAACGTGGCTTCACGGAGCCAAACGAAATTCTGTTGATCGACATGGCAAAAATATATACGGAACCCCGAAACGGGAACCCAACGAGAACCTAGAAGGAATCATGAAAGCAAAGGCTAAAGAAAAGGCCTTTTTCCTAAACATGGAGCAACGCGAACTGATTGAAAAATCTTTCAAAGAAATCTGTAATGCTCGAAAATACGAACTGTTGTCCGTACACGCGCGAACTAATCACGTTCACGCCGTGATTTCGGCGGCTGCTAAACCTGAATCAATTAGTAATGGGCTCAAAAGTCACGCGACAAGAAAGCTTCGTGAAAATTATTCGATCTTGAACGATGAAAAGCTCTGGTCGCGCCGTCGGAGTCAGCGTTATCTGTAGAAAAAACCTCACGTAGATTTGGCAATAGATTATGTCCTCTATCGACAAGGTCAACTCCCTTTCGAATTGGAAAACATTTGGAAACGTAAGGGTTGATGAGCGTACAGCGGTCGAGTTTTTTGGTATTCAATCGGCACACTCCCTTGCGGTCGTGTTTCTGCCCTTGTCTGCTATCATATTCTCAATCTTATGGAACCGCTTGCAAATAAAATTCGTCCCAAAACACTCGATGAATTCGTCGGCCAGAAACATCTCGTCGGTGAAAATCGGCCGCTCCGGAAGGCGATTGAGCAGGGGCATATTTTTTCATTAGTTTTTTGGGGGCCGCCGGGAGTCGGGAAAACCACACTTGCGCGAATCTATGCAAACACAATTAATGCAGAGCTTTACGAACTCTCGGCTGTCACCGCCGGAAAAAATGATATACGAAAGATTGTCGATAGTCCGGTCGGAAGCAGTGTCAGTAGTCCTAGCGTGAGCAGCGTCAGTAGCCCGCGCGTAAGCAAGGGCTCAAATAGCCAAGCTAGCGAAGATCTCGCTCCTCAACCTCCAAAAGTTCTCTTCCTTGATGAGATTCACCGTTTTAATAAGGCGCAGCAGGATTTCTTATTACCCTATGTTGAAAACGGTGAACTGATCTTGGTTGGCGCTACGACTGAAAACCCGAGTTTTGAGATCATCTCACCTTTGTTATCACGGCTGAGGGTGTTTGTGCTGGAAGAATTGTCAGATGATCAGATGTCGGAAATTATCGATCGTACCGAAATCAAGCTCGATAAAAACGCGCGCGAATGGCTGATCTCGATGGCAAATGGTGACGCCCGTCAGGCGATCACGATGATCGAAAACACCGCCCAGCTTTACGATGACGTAAACGTCGAAAATCTCACAAACACACTTCAATCAAAGTTTTTGCGCTACGACAAAAAAGGCGAAGAGCATTACAACACTATCAGTGCTTTTATAAAATCGATGCGGGCAAGCGATGCAAATGCAGCGATTTATTATCTCGCTAGAATGGTAGACGCCGGTGAAGACCCGAAATTTATTGCCCGGCGAATGGTTATTTTTGCCTCGGAAGATATCGGACTCGCCCAACCCACCGCGCTCGTTGTTGCAAACGCAGTTTTTCGCTCGGTCGAAACGATCGGTTTACCGGAATGCGTTTTGAATCTCGCCCATGGGGTCGCGTATCTCGCGAACGCGAAAAAAGACCGAAGTGCATATGACGCCTATAAAGAGGCGATGAAAGACGTGCGAAAATTTGGCAATCTTCCAATACCTATGAAGCTACGAAATGCACCAACAAAGCTCATGAAGGAAATGGGTTACGGAAAAGATTCAGTAGAAAGTTCGGATTTGCTTCCCAAGGAGCTCGAAGGCAGGAAATATTTGAAGCGGGGCTGACCTTTTGCGGTAATCGTCTCGTTTGTAGAATCGCCGGCGAACGGCTGTCGTCCGAAACGCATTTCGTAAAGCACCACGCCAAAAACTAAAAATTTCCGCTGTCGGCCAACTCTCTCTGTTACAGCTTTTTTCGTAAGCCGATTCGCTCCAACAAATCGAGAAAACGAGGATCCGCCTTCAAATCCTTATATCCAGGATCGACTCCTAAGTGTATGAGTTGAAAATCCTTATCGTTGTAAGCGCGCTCAAGAGATTGAAAAGCCTTATCCTTTTCCCCGAGAGCGCCATAAAGAATGGCTAATTTACTGGGCGAAACGTATTTTCTGGTCGACTCTAGTTTACTTAAGATTTTCTTGCTTTTTTCACTTTCGCCAAGTTTTGCATAAGCCAAGCCTAGATAAACCAACGTCGTTGTATCATTTGACCACAGGTCAAAATATTCATAGTCATAAATATTTGGTTTTGGAATCCACCCTCTTTTTTTTGCAGCAAAAGGGTTGAGTGAAAATCCTTCAGAAGAGCTACCAACGAAGCGGCTGCGTTTTTTAGGCTCCGTATACTTCCTAATCGCCTTTTTATACCTTCCATTCGCAGCATAGTTGGCACCTCGATACACTCCGGTCACGGGATCCTCTCCAAAACGTCCTAACATGGAGAACACTTCCTCAGCGTCATCATATCGCTGTGATTCAAATAATATTAGTGCCTCCGTTAGCGCATATTTAGGGTTCCGCTTATCGAGATCCCGTGCACGTTTGATTTCAGCTAGGGCTTCTATCGGTCGCTGCGTAACGGACAAATATCGTGCGTAGTAATCTCGGCTAACTGGATCGCTTGGACTCAATTCGATCGCTCGTCTAAATTCTCCTTCAGCTGCTACAAAATCCCACTGGTGCATTTTGATATATCCCAATACGGAGCGAGCCTCGGGAAGATTTACATCTAACTCTAACGCCTTCCTTATAGCTTCATTTGCCTTTTACAGGGCGTCCTCCGCCGGCAATGCTTGTGCAGTTCGTCATAGACGAGAGGCATTAATTCGTCATGCGCTGCACGATTCCCGTCGCTCCATTCGCGCAATATCGTGGTGATTCTGTGGGTATGGTCCATTTTATGAGTCCAGACTCCTGATTTTATTGAGTATCGTGAGGATATACCCGGCAAATAGCCAAGTCAATGATTTTTCGAAGCGGAAATTAAAGAAAATTCGGAAGGTTTTTTCGCAAACGGCGCGCTAAATAAATGAAGGCAAAAAAAGCCTCATTAAAAATTCACAAGGTAAAAGGAGAAAAAAACCATGAAACTCAAAACTTTACATTTAAGTTCATTAATAATTTTGGCAATGATTCTTACAGTTGTGTCAGCTAACGCCCAAGCACCTGGAATATACCAAGCGGAAATCCCTTTTGATTTCCAAATTGGCGATAAGAATTATGAAGCCGGAAACTACAAAATCCATTTAGGTGGCACGTCCAGTCTTGCGACGATCATAACGGTTAAAAAAGCCGACGGAAGCGCATTGCATACTGCCGCAGTTATTCGAAACGGAAACACCTCGAAAGAGGGTGAAACCAGCTTGGTGTTTAACCGTTACGGAGATGACCTCGTATTCTATCAAATTGTCGCTCCAAATTTCGGCTTTAGCTCGCTAAAGTCAAAACGGCCAAGACAACTGGGTAGAAAACCAAGGAAAGCCAGCGAGACCGTTTCTGTCGTTTTGAAGACATACGGTAAAACGAACGTCGAATAATCTCCCATCTTTTAAGCAAAAACGGAGGCTGTCCGAGAACTAGATTCTCGGGCGGTCTCATTTTTTTTGTTCATTTGAAGCAGTCCTTCTGATCTAAAAGAAAATTCGGAATGTTTTTAATGAACGGCGCATGCAGAATTCTCAAGGCTTTAAACTTCGTTAGATAAGGAAATCGGTTAAATTGTCTTGCGGCGACACAACATTTGGCTCAGTAAAAAAATTTATATCAGGTAGATAATCACGTTTTACTACTAAGAAGGGGGGATCGGAGTATACCTATATTCACATCCCGGTGTTTAATCTCGCTAATTCCACTTCCGCGGCGATGAACCCGAAACTCGACCACTGATTCCCGACAATTATTTCCTTGAAAATCTTTATCGCCATTTCTTTTTCGCCGTTCATCAAGAACCAGTTTCCCAAGCCATATCCAATTGAGGCGTTACTCGAACTGTTCGATTCCGAACCGATTTCTTTAAGTAGATCGCCCGCTTTCATTTTACGTTGATAGACCTTGAGCAGCTTGTAGTAACCATCGTTTTCTATGATATCGAGATCGTCTTTGATCGGTTCAAGAGCTTTTTCAGCTTCGTTCGTACGCCCCAAGCGACGAAGGGAAAGGTAACGCCAATTCGTCGTAGCGACTAACATATCGGGATTCTTTGAAACCTTAAGACAGTTTTTATAAGCCTTCGCCGCACGTTTGAAGTGGCCTTTCAAATAATATGCCAGTCCTAAGTGGTACCAAATGTTTGATTGCAGCGTTGACGTGGGGATGTTTCGGGCGTTTGGAAGGCCGTCCGGCTCTACTTCATCGGGTCTTCCTTTGATTAACTTTGCGGCTTTTGTGAAATCGGAAATCGCATCGTCGAAACAACGAAGTGTGATCATTCGGTGTCCGCGATGTCGGTAAAAACGGGGATCATTCGGATAACTTTTTATTCCATTCGAGAATCTTTCAATCGCTTTTTTATACTCTCCGAGATAACCGAGCCGTCTCCCAACCCAAATTATTTCGTCGGCAATCTTTTCGCTAGCTGCGTCATCATTGCTAAGATCTGCTTTTAATTTTTCCGCACCTAAAACAACCGTGGCTTTTGCCAGTTCCACTTCGTATTTTCCCCTTGTTTCCTCAGAAAGCACTGGTTTGATTACCTTTGCCTTATCCGAACAATCCGAATGCGCAAAGTGCGAAACCGCAGATAAAACTAGCAGAAACAGGACGCCAAAGACGTGTGCCGATATCGTTTTAATCGTCATTTTTTTGATTGATTGTAGCATGTTCGGCCATACTCCTACTTCCGATTACGATGTGGTAAATTGGTTTCATGCTAAATCAATTTACGTACTCGTTGCCTGCGGATGTAGAAGATGCTGTAAAAAAAGAACTTGTGCAATGGAGATCTGTCGACATGATCGGTCGAATCTGGAACAAAGACGCCACGGTTTGGACCGGCGACGACGAGAATAAATGGCTCGGTTGGCTCGAGATCGTTGAACAGGAATTAAGCGATTCCGAAAAATATGCGGCGCTTGGGAAAGACGTCGAAGATTTTGAAAGTATCGTGCTTCTGGGAATGGGCGGTTCTTCGCTATGTCCCGAGGTATTGTCCGTCACATTTGAAAAAAAACAATTTCACATCCTGGATTCAACGGTTCCCGCGCAGATAAAAACGCTCGAATCCAAGATCGACGTTGCAAAAACGCTTTTTATCGTCGCGAGCAAAAGTGGCTCGACGCTTGAACCAAATGCCTTCAAGCAGTATTTTTACAAACTCGTTTCGGAATCGGTCGGCGCTGAGAAGGCCGGAAAACATTTCATCGCGATCACTGATCCCGGGTCTAAACTCGAGAAAGTTGCCAAAGATGATGGATTTCGACACATATTTTATGGTGACGCGAGCGTCGGGGGAAGATTTTCAGCGCTTTCGGTATTCGGAATGATTCCGGCTGCGGCAATGGGTTTGGACCCAAAAGACTTTTTGAAACGCGCGATGGAGATGGTTCACGCTTGTAAATCTCAGGTTCCCATGGAAAATCCGGGTGCGCTTTTGGGAACGGTTCTTGGAATTTGTCACAAAAAGGGACGTGACAAACTGACGATTTTTACGTCGCCTGAGCTTTACGACGTCGGCGCGTGGCTCGAACAATTGATAGCGGAAAGCACCGGAAAACAGGGTGTTTCAATAATACCGGTCGATCGGGAAAAACACCTTTCCGTCGATGACTATGACGACGACCGAATTTTTGCATATCTTAAACTGAAAGGTTCAAGCGATGTTTCGACGGACGAAAAAATTGAACTTCTGGGTAGCGAGGGTTTTCCGACCGTGAAGATCGAGCTGCAAGATAAGAAAAATTTAGGACAGGAATTCTTCCGTTGGGAATTTGCGACCGCGGTTGCCGGAGCGATCATGGATATCAATCCGTTTAATCAGCCGGACGTCGAAGCCGCAAAGATCGAGGCAAAAAAGATTACTTCCGCCTACGAGGAAACCGGTGAACTCCCAAGCGAAAAACCGTTTTATGAAGAGGACGGAATCAAACTTTTTACGAGTGATGAATACCTTATTTCATTAAACAAACTCGTAGGCGAAGAAAAGTCGCTGGCGAAATATTTGGATTCTCATATCGAACACATCCAGGAATACGACTATTTTGCAGTTCTCGCATATATTGAGATGAATGAGGAAAATGAAAAGCTCTTACAGGAAATCCGCCATTACGTATTAAATCGAGAGCTTTGTGCAACGTGTTTAGGATTTGGCCCGAGGTTTTTACATTCTACGGGGCAAGCCTATAAAGGCGGCGCAAATATCGGTGTGTTTCTGCAGATAACTTCAGATGATGCCGTGGATTTTGATGTTCCCGACCAGGAATATAGCTTTGGAATTGTAAAATCGGCGCAAGGACGAGGAGATTTTCAGGTTTTGCTGGATAGAGATAGAAGGGCCTTGAGGGTTCATTTGAGCAAAAACGTCGCCCGCGACTTGCGAACGATATTGACACTGCTTTCGTAAAAATAATTTGGTTATTTTATAGTGTTCTAAGCAATCGCATAAAATGCTATCAATACGATAAAAAGAAAAACTGCGAAATTAAACATCACTCGAAACATAATCAAAGGCTCCTAAAAATTTGGTGTGAGGAAACCTGATTATCTTCGAAAAAAGGATATTTGAAAACGTGGATTCCCACAGTGACCGGAAACATTGGGAAAGGCAGATTAAAAACACTCCAAATACTTAACGCCCGCACCCGTGTTGTAAATCACGACCCGTTCAGTTTCCTTCACAAATCCATCTTTGATCAACTTTTTCAGAGCAGGAAGACACGCAGCTCCTTCGGGAGCGACAAATAATCCTTCGGTTGAACCGATCTCTTTAACGGCTTCGGTTAATGCCTTATCCGAAATTGCCACGGCGGTTCCCTCGGATTCTTTCAACGCGTCAATTATCATAAAGTCCCCGACCGCTTTTGGAACACGAAGACCGGATGCAACTGTTGAGGCATTTGCGAACTCGTCTGCGAAGCGTTTTCCGGCATGAAACGCATCGACGATCGGCGAGCATCCGGTCGATTGAACTGAAACCATGCAAGGACGGTGAGAATCGATCCAACCCATTTCTTCCATTTCGTTAAATGCCTTCCACATCCCGATCAAACCGGTTCCGCCGCCCGTTGGATAAAGAATCACATCAGGCAGATTCCAATCAAATTGCTCTGCGAGCTCATACCCCATTGTTTTTTTGCCTTCGAGGCGATATGGCTCTTTCAGCGTCGAAACATCAAACCAGCCTTCGGCATCTTTTCGCTTTGCGATCTCTGCTCCGCAATCGGTGATCAAACCATCGATCAGCGTAACAAAGGCTCCCGATTGTTCGCATTCGACAATGTTTGCACGCGGCGTATCGCTTGGCATATAAATGTGTGCTTCCATTCCCGCACGCGCGGCATATGCAGCCAAGGCGCCTGCGGCGTTTCCGGCAGAGGGTACGGCGAGCTTCGTTACGCCTAATTCTTTTGCCATCGAAACAGCGGCGGTCATTCCGCGCGATTTGAAACTTTGTGTAGGATTATTTGATTCGTCTTTTATGTAGAGATCGAGTTTGATCGGAAGCGACGCGGCTAATCGTTCCGTTTTGAGAAGTGGTGTCCAACCTTCGCCGAGACTCACGATATTCTCGTCATTTACAACCGGAAGAACTTCCCTGTATCTCCAAAGGCTAGATCCCCTTGTTTTCAGCGATTCTTTTGTAAGGGTTTTTGCGGCCTTCGCAAGATTGTATTTCGCGGAAAGCGGCTTTTGACAAACCGTGCAAAGATTAAGTAATCGATTTGGTTCGTAAGATTTAGCGCAATTTGCGCATTCGAGATGGGTAACATTCATATGCAAGATTCTAGCAATTTTTAATCAAATCTCGCACGGTCGCCGTTCCTTAAGGTAAGCTTCAAAGTAGTTCGGGTCTATTTCTTCAGCATCGGTTTTAAGGCTTTGTAAATATTCTCTGTCATTATTTTTGCACCCTCGGCGTTTGGGTGAATTCCATCCGCCTGGTTTAGTTTTGGATTAATCGCGACATTCTCCAGCAAAAACGGCACGAATTTTAATTTATATTTGCTCGCCAAATCCGGAAATGCATTCACATAGGCAGCTTGATAATCTCTACCCATCGTTTCCGGAGCAAGCATGCCGCAAAACAAGATTTCGATATCCTTTGCTTGTGCCTTTTGAATGATCTTTTCGAGATTATTCTTCATCTTTTCTACCGGAACTCCCCGCAACAGGTCGTTTGCGCCAAGCTCGAGAATAATGACCTCGATATTTTCGGATTCAAGAATCCAATCAACGCGCTCTAAGCCGCCGAGACTGGTGTCGCCCGAAACTCCGGCGTTTACGACCTCGTAGTTATAGCCGTCTCTCTCAAGTTGTTTTTGAAGAAGGTAGGGATAAGACTCATCTTCGGTAAGACCGAATCCGGCGGTTAAACTATCTCCGAATGCGATAATTTTAGGCTTTGAAGAAACGGTTTCCGGTTTAATAAGGGGTTTATCAATACGTCCGGCGTTTTTCTTTTCCGCAACCGTAAACTCGCAGGCCGAAGCGACCAAGGATAATAGAATGAAACTTAAGAGTGTGATTTGACGAATATACATAGGTTCTCTTACGTTGGCTCCGGCTGTTTGGATGCAAATTTCTGCCAACTTGTTTGCGTAATTTCCTGAATAGTATGATTATGGAAACCTTAAACTGCCGCCACAATTAACTTTAAATGATTGATATCAAAAACGTCACAAAGACCGTTCGCTCGGGAACTGAAAACCTAACCATTCTAGACAATGTTTCACTCGAAATTCCAAGCGGGCAATTTGTCGCCGTCACCGGTGCTTCAGGCAGCGGAAAATCTACGCTATTGGGTTTGATAGCCGGTCTGGATGCACCAAGCTCGGGCGAGGTAGTAATCGACGGCGAAAAGATCACTGCGATGAGCGAGGACGATCTGGCCACACTTCGAAGCGAGAAGATCGGATTTATTTTTCAATCTTTTCATCTTATTCCATCGCTTACGGCTTTTGAAAATATCTTGATCCCGATGGAAATTTTGGGTTTGAAAGACGCGAAAGAGCGAGCTGCAAAACTCCTCGAGGATGTCGAGCTCACCAACCGTGGGCATCATTACCCCTCGGAGCTTTCAGGAGGCGAACAGCAGCGAATCGCGATCGCCCGGGCATTTGCGAATCGACCGATGATTCTTCTGGCTGATGAACCGACGGGAAATCTCGATTCAAAAAACGGCAACCACATTTTGGATCTTATGATCGGCCTCCATCAGAAAAATGAGGTCACGCTTGTATTAGTAACCCACGATATCAATTTGGCCGCCAAGGCGCAGCGGCAAATTCGGCTCCGTGACGGAAGAGTTTTAAGCGATAACTAACGCGAAATGCAATTTATTCTTAATTTAACTGCGCGCGAAATCCGGTCTTCATGGCGTCGACTACTTTTCTTTTTTCTATGTATCGCGATTGGCGTCGGCTCAATTGTCGCGCTTCGATCGCTCGTTCATAATTTGAGCCGTGCTGTCGGCGGCGACGCGCGCGAACTTCTAACGGCAGATTTTAGAATAACCTCGGCTGCGGATTTCTCACCCGGCGATCTTTCAAAGATCGATGAGATCATCTCGAAAACCAACATCGTTGACGGGAAAAACGAGATTCTCGAAACTTCCGCCATGGCACGGCCTGTTAACTCATCCCGGAAAACACTTGAATTTGTTTCGCTAAAAGGCATTGAGCCTCCATTTCCTCTCGCGGGCAAATTTCAAATGCCGGACGGAAAACCGTTTGATTTCAAGTTGTTAGAAAATCGGGGTGCCGTTGTGGCACCGATTCTCCTCGAAGAATTGGGTGTGAAAATTGGCGGCAAGATAGCGATCGGAGAGGCGGAATTCATTATTCGCGGCGTTTTCGACGAGGAGCCGGGCGGGTCTAGCGGTTTCAGGCTTGGTGCGCGGGTTTTCATCGAAAAGAAAGCTTTCGAAGAGGCCGGGATCCTTCAAAATCGGAGTCGGGTAACCCGCCGGTTGCTGTATCGAACTTTGGAGAATCCCACAGCTCTCGTCGAACAACTTAGGGAAAATTTGAAAGGATCAACGCTCCGTGTTCAATCATACCGCGAAACGCAGGAGCGGCTCGGAGAACAATTTGAAAGAACTGAAAATTATCTATCGCTTACTGGTCTCCTGATCTTGGTTTTAGGTGGAGTCGGTGTTTGGAACGTCGCAAGGGTTTTTGTTGAACAAAAACGAAAATCGGTCGCCGTTTTGAAATGTCTCGGGGCAAGCGGCACCAAGATCATTACGGTTTATATTTTTCAGATCCTGATCTTGGGCTTGGTTGGAAGTCTGTTCGGCGTTTTTCTCGCACAACTCGGACTTTGGCTGGCGCGCTTAAATTTTAACGATGCGCTTCCAAAGGCAATGAGCTATTCGATCTCGTTCGCAACTGCTTCACAAGGTGTCGTTTTGGGTATCTTGATTTCCCTGCTTTTTTCGGCGCTTCCTCTTCTTCAAGTTCGCAATATCCGTCCAAGTCTTCTTTTACGTGATGAAAATAATGAAAACTTGAGAAATCTCGATTGGACAAAATGGATCTTCGGACTCGTATCTTTACTCGGATTGCTTGGTTTGGCAGTTTGGCAGGCTGGGTCTTTTGTGGTTGGAAGTTTCTTTTTGGTCGGCTTGGGCATTACGGCTTTGGTTCTATATGTTTCAGCGAGTGTCCTGACACGGCTTTTGAAAAGAATAAAATCATTCGGCTCATTTTCAATCAGGCAAGCGATCAATTCACTCTATCGCCCCGGGAATCAAACGAGAATTATTCTGCTAGCCGTCGGACTCGGTGCGTTCGTTGTTTTGGCGGTTCAATCGCTGCAAGGAAATCTCTTGCGGGAATTTGACCTGACGAGAAATCAGAATTTGCCGAGTCTATTCTTTATCGATATACAGAAAAGCCAGGTAAAAGCATTCCAATCGGTTGTAAGAAAAGCGATCGGTGAAGATGCCGAGACCATCCCAACGGTTCGGGCCAGGATATCTTATGTTAACGGAAAGCCGATTGATTATGAAAATCGTGAGGTAAGGCAACAGCAAGGACAGATCGGGCGTGAATTCGCAGTTACGTATCGCCCAACGCTCGATGACAACGAATCTTTGATTCAAGGCGTCTGGTGGGATAAGGAAGACGCAAAAGTTCCGGAAGTGTCGGTCGAAGAGGAAATGGCTGAGCGACTAAAAATTTCCGCAGGCGATTCGATTACCTTTGATATTTCTGGACGCCAATTGACCGCGCAGGTCGCAAACGTGCGAAAACTTGATCTTAGGAACACCCGCACTGCGTTCATATTTGTTTTCCGCCCGGGTGTATTAGAAAATGCGCCCCAATCTTTTGTAGCAAATGTATTGAAACGAATTCCCGCAAATGATCGGCAGCGCCTGCAGCGTGATATTGTCGATAAATTCCCAAATGTGCAAATTTTCGACGTGGCGGAGATCGTCAAAGTATTTCAGAATCTACTGGAAAATTTCGTGTTGGCGATCTCGTTTGTCGGTGGATTTGTTATACTGAGCGGCATTCTGATCCTGATCGGATCGGTCGCACTGACAAAGTCCCAACGTGTGTATGAAAACGCGATCCTAAAAACATTGGGAGCAAAACGTCTTACGCTCTCGACAATTCTTTTCGCAGAGTACGGGATCTTGGGAACAATGGCTGGAGTGATCGGCGTGTTTTTCGCAACTGTGCTTTCTTTCGCGGTTTCGAAATATGTTCTTGATATCGACTGGGAATTTGATCCGACTTTGTCTTTTTTGGGAATTTTGATTACCGCGTTCTTGGTTATGATCGTTGGCGCGGTTTCCAATTTCGATGTACTTTTCAAGAAACCTCTTTCAACTCTGCGTTCGCAGTAATTTCACCTAAACAAACATATTGTGTGATTCAACCGCTAGCGGCTCGAACGGATGTTTTGCCAAAACTGCACGCATATTTACTTGTCCAAGAAGAGTTTCCAGGTACGCGCCGAATCGATGGAGGATCGGCACGAGGTCTTTCTTGTCTTTTGTGAGCAAAATTTCTTCAATAAAACGCTCGACCGTCTCGATATCTTTGTAAAATATAAATCCGATCGTCTCTTTGCTGAAATTATCAAGCATCGTGTAGAGGGAATCGAGCGCGTAATTTTCCGGATCTTTTTCCGCAGCACGTAATTCGCCCGAAAGTTCCCACATTTCTTCGCGAAGTCTCACCGACTGGACTTCCTTTTCCTTAAGTGACGGGAAAATATCCGCTGCATCGATTTCCGGCTCGATCAGACGCGCGAAATTTACAAGCGTCAACTGAATACTGTCATTTAAGAGGCAATAGGAATTTTCAATCTTTGCAAAAACTAAAGGGGCCGGCCTTACGGCGATAAGTTCTTTCAGCTCCTGGTCGTATACCTTTCGAAGTTCAATTGAAGCCGTATACGCCGCACTATCAAGCGAACCATAAAGCTCGTCTTCTTCGTTTGGATAGCGCATTAGACGATTGTTGATATAATCCATCATCTCCCGCATCTGCTCATTAATGTGAGCAAAGAGCAAGAGCGTCGACTTAAGCGGACGATCTTCTCGAAGCATTTTCCCAACGACACTCAGCCATTTAAGGATCTTCGCAAAATATGGCAAAAGCAGTTTCAAGTCTGCCTGAAGCGCCGACAAAATTTCGCCGTCATTCATTAAATTTTTGATCGCATCGGGCAGAAAATCACCGGCTTCGGTCTTTGCTACATCGATTAGTTTTTGAACAACTTCGACACGTTTTATTTTATCTTTTAAAGAATTGTTCCAAACGGTCCAATCACTAAAGCCCAACGGTTTCGCCCGAAGTAACCCTTCGCTCAACAAAATCGACTCTCTAAGCGCACCGGAGAGCTCAAAAAGTTCGTCGCTGGTAAATCCGGCAAGTGAAGAATATGAATCCATATTCTCGATCAAATCAAATTCATCTTTAAACGAGTTTGACCCGCTGTCCTGTTTGATCAAGTTTGAGAGATCAAGCGTCAATTTTGAACACAAAAGCAAAACTGAATGCGTCAGCCGAAACTCCTGAGACCAATCGTGGGTAAGGTAATTTTCCTTGGCGAGGCTGCTGTTATAGAGATTTAAAAAACTTTCTAAACCGGATAGCCACAATCCGAGTTGAAAAATGGTCTCATCCGCATCAATTGGTGGAATATTCAGCCCTTCGCCAGCTCCATCAACGGCCATGGCTGTGATAATTTCTTCACCCTTTTTATTTTTTTCGGTTTGCGTATCGATAATGCTCAATCGTAAAATTTACTTGGATTTATTAGTGGGAACGAAGTGAATTAAGAAAAACTCACTATATATTTTATACCGCGAAATACCCTGTTTTGGCAACCTAAATATGTAAAACACTGTTTTCCGGATTGAGACAAAAAAAACATGCATCAATTAGTAGTGGCGACCACCAACGAAGGAAAAGTAAAAGAAATACAGAAATTGCTCTCCAAAGCTCCATTGGAGCTCTTAAGCTTAAATTTTTTTGATGTTTGGGAAGTCAATGAAACCGGCTCAACCTTCGCTGAAAATTCCGAACTAAAGGCGAGGTCTTACGCTCAGAAAACAGGGTATTGGACGCTCGCTGACGATTCGGGTTTAGAGGTTTGGGCGCTCGGCGGGGCGCCGGGAGTTATCTCAGCAAGATACGCCGGCGTCGGAGCGAGTGATCGTGAAAACGTAGCGAAACTTTTGAGCGAGC
>JBGTGX010000164.1:0-10855 GCA_041746475.1 Pyrinomonadaceae bacterium
AGCAAATCTGCCGGAAGGGGTAGAGATGGTAATGCCCGGAGACAATATCGAGATGGAGATCGAATTGATCAATCCGATCGCAATGGAAAAAGGATTGAGATTCGCGATCAGAGAAGGCGGAAGAACAGTAGGCGCAGGCACCGTTTCTTCCATTGTTGAATAGTTGAGGAAGGTAAATCGGTAGTTGTTGGTAAGTAAGTATAAGTAACCAACTGCTGATCGCCAGGGGTTAACGATATGCCGCGAGACAATATTATTTTGCAGTGCACTGAGTGTAAGGAACGTAATTACGCAACGACAAAAAACAAGAAAACCACCCCAGACAGGCTGGAGTTCAAGAAGTATTGTAAACGTTGCCGTTGCCACACCTTGCACAAGGAAAATAAATAAGTAGTTTTCGATGTGCTTTTGACGATTTGCGATTTTGCTTTAATGAATTTGAGCTAGCCGGTATATAAGCCGCCAGCAAAGATTGGTAAAAAATTGCAAATCGCCAAACTGTCTAAGGTCGAAAATTTGTTAAGGGGTATAGTGTCAACGGTTAGCACGTCGGTCTCCAAAACCGAAAGTCCGGGTTCAAATCCTGGTACCCCTGCCATTGATAGTTTTAAGGAGAAAAGCCGTGTCGACAGCTTCGGACACCATTAAAAAGAAGGATAGCGAAAAGGGTATCGGGAATTTTATTCGCGAGACACGTGCCGAATGGGACAAAAGCTCTTTCCCGTCTTCGGAAGACGTGATAAATACGTCCGTAATCGTAATTATCAGCACAATATTCTTTACCATCTTTTTATACCTGGTAGATAGGAGTTGGGTCTTCCTTTTGGATCAACTCTCGAATGCCATCAACGCAATTGCCGGAATTTAGAAAGGACTTTATATATGAAGCAGTGGTATTTCATACACACATATTCCGGGCACGAAAATAAGGTGCTTGAGAGCCTGAATGCGCGCATTCGGGACATGGACCTAGCGGATTTGATCACCGAGGTTTTATTGCCAAAGGAAACTGTTGTCGAGATGCGTGGGAATAAGCGGATTGAATCTTCAAGAATGTTCTATCCCGGCTACGTGTTGGTTGAAATCGAATGTGAAGACGGAGGCCGAATTCCGGACAATGTTTTCCATGCGATCAAATCGACTCCGAAAGTTACGGGATTTTTAGGAGGAAAGACTCCTACTCCGCTTACGCAGGAAGAAGTAGACCAGATCGTTCACAACGTGGAAGTCGCGGCCGAGAAACCGAAGCCGAAATTTACCTATGCAGTTGGCGAAGTAGTAAGAATCAAATCAGGACCTTTTGCAAGTTTTACGGGTAAGGTTGAGGAAGTAAACGAGGAAAAAACCACCTTAAAGGTTACCGTAACAATTTTCGGACGTTCGACGCCGGTTGAGCTGAATTTCCTCGACGTGGAAAAGGTCACATTTGCAGAAGAAGAGTAGGAAACGGCCGCAACCGTAGTTCGCAAGACGCAATTCGTTATTCGCAAAGAAGCAAGTAACAAATGCGTAAGTTGGAAATAACCGGATTTTAGCGAATTGCGAATCACGAAAATTCGCGAACAGCGAATATCGAAAAATAAATGAGGACATTTTCGGATAACTTTATTGTGTATTCGAAATCGTAAATCGAAAAAAATGGCAAAGAAAATTCAAGGATACATAAAACTACAAATTCCGGCAGGGAAGGCGAATCCTGCGCCACCGATCGGTCCAGCGCTTGGACAACACGGTGTGAACATTATGGAATTTTGTAATGCATTTAATGCGAAGACAAAGGATGGCGATCCGGATCTAAAGGTGCCGGTGGTAATAACTGTTTTCGCGGATCGTTCGTTTACGTTCGAGACTAAAACTGCTCCTGCGGGAGACTTGCTCCGCAAGGCAGCGGGAATTCCAAAAGGTTCGGGAGAACCGAATCGTGAAAAGGTCGGCACAATTTCGAAAGCAAAGATAGAGGAAATTGCAAAACTTAAGATGCCCGATCTGAATACGACGAATTTGGAATCTGCGATGCGAACAATTGCAGGAACCGCAAAAAGCATGGGGCTTACGGTCGTAGGATAGATTATAAATCACAAAGGGAGAATCACACTCGATTCGTTTGAACCTTGGAGGAATAAATGGCTAAAAAGGGAAAGAATTACCGTGCCGCTTTTGAAAAAGTAGAGCCGGAAAAAAGATACGCTCTTAAAGACGCAATCACTTTATTAAAAGAAATTACATTTGCAAAATTTGACGAGACGGTTGAGTTGACAATGTGGCTCGGGGTTGACCCAAGAAAAGCGGATCAGCTCGTTCGCGGAACACTCGTTTTACCAAATGGTTTAGGAAAAACTAAAACAGTAGTAGTTATCGCCCAGGGCGATAAGGTGAAAGAAGCTGAAGACGCGGGCGCTGATATGGCGGGCGGCGAAGAATTGGTCGAAAAGATAAATGGTGGATGGCTTGACTTCGATACCTTGATCGCGACACCCGATATGATGGGTAAGGTAGGACAGCTTGGACGCGTTTTGGGTCCGCGTGGATTGATGCCCAACCCGAAAACCGGAACAGTAACGATGGATGTCGCAAAGGCCGTCGAGGAAACAAAAGCCGGTAAGGTTGAATATCGTGTAGATAAAACGGGTGTTATTCACTGCGGTATCGGAAAAGTTTCTTTTGACAACGATAAGATCGAACAAAACACACGTGCGTTGATTAACGCTGTTATGAAAGCAAAGCCGGCGACTTCCAAGGGCCGGTACGTTAAAAAAGTTAATCTGGCGTCGACAATGAGTCCGGGTATTTTGCTCGATGAAATGAGCTTGATGTAGAAAGTGAGGAGCGAATAATAAAATGAAAACAAGAGAAAGAAAGCAAGAAGATTTAAGCGCCCTCACTGAGCAGTTTAAGAATTCAAAATCTGCGATGGTTCTCAGCTTTTCGGGGCTTACCGTCGATAAGGATCAGGAATTTAGAAACGAACTGCGTGAAACCGGGGCGAAATACAGTGTAGTCAAAAACACTTTGGCGCGATTGGCGGTCAAAGACACGAATTTTGAAGTCGCGACCGAGCACTTTAAAGGTGTTACTTCCGTTGCCTGGACAGATCAGGAACCGGTCGATCTGTCTAAGATTGTTGCGAAATATATAAAAGAATTTAAGGACATCATCGAGTTCAAAACAGGTGTCGTTGAAGGCAAGGTTGTTGATATTGAAGAGGTTAAGGCCATTGCGAGTTTGCCGTCTAAAGATGAGCTCATCGCAAAACTATTATATCTTCTCAATGCTCCGGCTCAGCGTTTGGCAACCGTGCTCAATGCAGTTCCCCGTGATTTGGCAATCGTCGTAAAACAGGTTAGCGAACGATCGGACGGTACCGCTGCGGAGGCAAAATCTGAAACTCCGCGTGAAGAAGCGGCTCCAAAATCTGAAGAAGCACAGGCTGAAACCGAAGCCGTAAAGGCAGACGAACAGTCGGGAGTAGCAGAAAGTGCCGCGGACGATAAATCAGAGGAATTGGCTGAAGTTGCGGAGGAAAAATCTGCAGACGAATCTGTTGATGAACAAAAAGCTGAGGAAGGATCAGGTAAAGCTACGGATGAGAAATCCGAAGGCGATGATTCCGGCGAAGCTAAGGAATAAGTTTAGAAAGGTTTTCTAAAAAGTCGTACTCAACGTAAAACGAGCGAAGCGATAGTCAGGTTGCTTTTACGGCTCGGGCGGATTTGATTTGAGATGCAATCAGATGAAAGACGTTCCGCTGGGTTCTTCGGCTAACAAACAATAAGAACCCTATTTGGAGGAAGAATAAAAAATGGATAACAAAGAAATAGTAGAAGCATTAAAGAAGAAGCCGCTTATCGAAGTTGCTGATTTGGTTAAGGATCTTGAAGAAGCATTTGGAGTTTCGGCTGCAGCTGCAGCGGCCCCAATGATGGCTGCGGCTCCTGCTGCCGGTGGCGATGCCGCTGCGGCTGAAGAAAAAGATTCATTTGACGTTGAATTGACTTCGGCGGGAGGCAGCAAGATCAACGTAATTAAAGCGGTGCGCGAAGTTGTGGGCGGTCTTGGCTTGAAAGAAGCTAAAGAGCTCGTTGACGGTGCACCGAAAGTAATCAAAGAAGGCGTTTCCGCTGATGAAGCTGAGGAAATTAAGAAGAAATTGACCGATGCAGGTGCAACGGTTGAACTGAAGTAGCTTTGCGGTTATACTAGACGATTAGTGTCTGAAGACAAGTGTGTTTGCACTTTTCGTCTAGGTTTTGGTTTCGCTAATGAAACTGGCTTAGATTTAAGGGTTCGAGAGATTCTTAACCCAACAGTTGGAGAGTAATTGTCCTTATTGGAACTCTCAAAAATTTGGTCTGAAAACAGCGTAACTGCTAAAAAGCGGTCAGGGTAACGTTTACCTTGTACCGCATTTGGCGTCTTCTATTTAAGGTGTATTTCTTATTTCTGACTTTTTAGAACTAAGGCATCGTATCAATAAAAGCCGCTGAAATCAACATATTTATTTTCATATAAATTCTTAGGTTTTCAAAATTATGATAAACAATCCGCTTCAAGATAATGTAAAGGGACTCGGACGTCGGACAAGCGATGCACCCGAGCGCGTGGATTTTTCGAAGATCATTACATCGGCTCAAATCCCAAATCTAATCGAAGTACAGAGAGAATCTTACAATCGATTTCTGCAGATGGATTTGATTCCTGAAGAGCGTTCGAATGTCGGGCTTCAGTCGGTATTTCAATCTATCTTTCCTGTTTCGGATTTTCGCGAAACTGCGACGCTCGAATTTGTCGAATATCAAATAGGAAACTGGCAATGTAAATGTGGAAATCTCGAAGGGCTTGAGCACCTTCGTGCTGAATGTAAGGAGTGTAGCGCAAAGGTCAAGGTTGATCCATTCGGTTCGGCCGAAGTGCTTTGTACGAATTGCGGTACATTTAATATGGTGCGCCCAAACCTGTGCCCGAATTGCGGTGAGCCGGTTGGTCTGAAGCATAAACATGATCAACAGGAATGCCAGGAACGTGGAGTTTCCTACAGTGTTCCGCTAAAAGTGAAAATTCGCTTAACAGTTTTTGACAAGGACGTTGATACGGGAGTTTCAACAATTCGCGACATTAAAGAGGAAGAGGTTTTCTACGGCGAAATTCCTCTCATGACGGATAACGGAACGTTTATCATTAACGGCACGGAACGTGTAATTGTTTCCCAACTGCACAGAAGTCCCGGTGTATTTTTCAAACAAGATGGCGATGCGTATTCGTCAAAAATCATTCCGTATCGCGGTTCGTGGATCGAGTTTGAATACGATCAAAAAGGTCTACTTCATTCGCGGCTTGGAAAAAGAAAAATTCTCGCCACGGTTTTTCTACGGGCGCTTGGATTGTGGCTCCGCCCGCAGATCGACATGAAAACGGCTTCGGATCAGATATTGGAAGAGGTTGTAAAAAATGCTGAATATACAAATAGCGATATTCTTAGAGAGTTTTACACCACCGATGAAGTCAAAGTTGATAAAGGAAAACTTCTTTTCCAGATTCCGAAAGAGGGTGAAACCAGCCTCACCGGAATGCGAACCGAGGGCGCTATAAAGAAAGGCAAAAAAGTTTTAGTAAAAGATGGCCGTAAAATTTCAAAACTCTCACTTCGGGAAATCCGTGGTTCAGGTATTGACGAAGTCGAGGTGAGTCCGGCGCAATTCGAAGGTGCATTTGCAGTAGAAGATATTGTTAACAAGGAGACCGGTGAGGTTATCGTTGAAACAAACAACGAAATAACGTCCGCATTGCTTCAGGATTTAATCGATCAGGGTGTTGAGAAGTTTTCGATGTTTTTCCCGGATAAAGATGTAATTGGTTCCGTCCTGTCTCAAACGCTGGTAAAAGATGCGATTGAAAAACCCGTAGACGCATTACTTGAAATCTACCGTAAGATGCGACCGGGAGACCCTCCAACCGTTCCGACCGCTTATCGTTTGCTCGAAGGAATGTTCTTCGAACCAAGACGTTTTGATTTGTCGAGAGTTGGACGTCTTAAATTCAACATAAAAATGGGTCGCGACGAACTCGATGATATCGATAATTCGCTTCTTGAGGCGAAAGATTTCCTGGAGGTTGTAAATTATCTCTTCAGGATGAAGGGCGATTCCGACAATTATTTCCAGGATGACATTGATCACCTTGGTAATCGACGTGTGCGTGCTGTTGGCGAGCTTCTCGAAAATCAATTCCGTATCGGTCTTGAAAGGATGGAGCGTGCGATCAAGGAAAAAATGTCGATTCAACAGGATATGTTTACGACAATGCCGCGCGACTTGGTGAATGCAAAACCAGTAACCGCCGCGGTTCGCGAGTTTTTTGGTTCATCACAGCTTTCGCAGTTTATGGATCAAACGAACCCGCTTTCCGAGATCACACACAAACGCCGACTTTCGGCACTTGGTCCGGGCGGTCTCTCGCGTGAGCGCGCCGGATTCGAAGTACGTGACGTTCATCCTACTCACTACGGACGAATTTGTCCGATTGAGACGCCTGAAGGTCCAAACATCGGCTTGATTTCGTCACTTTCGTGTTTTGCTCGAATCAATGAGTTTGGTTTTATCGAATCACCTTATAGAAAGGTTGATAACGGTCGGGTAATCGAATACGTAAAAATCGTCAATGGGGGCGCGACGGATTTCAAGCCGGGCGATCACGTGCCGGAAGAGGAAGTTGCTGAGGCGAATTCAAAAGTTAAGAAAGGCGCACGCGAGGCCGAGTTCGAGCCGTTTCCGTTTTATCTGACTGCTTGGCGTGAAGACAGATACATTATCGGTCAGGCTAACATTCAGTTAAACGAAAAGGGCAAGATCGTTAATGAACGAAATGCCGCGCGTCTTGCGGGTGAGTTTATTTCCGCTGCTCGTGAAGATATCGAGTACATGGATGTTTCACCCAAACAGCTCGTTTCGGTTGCAGCTTCCTTGATTCCGTTCTTGGAAAACGACGATGCAAACAGAGCCTTGATGGGGTCAAACATGCAGCGTCAATCCGTACCGCTTTTGCGTGCTGATGCGCCTTATGTCGGAACCGGAATGGAGCGAATCGCCGCTCGTGATTCCGGTGCGGTTGTTGTTGCAAAACGCAATGGAGTCGTTGATTACGTAGATTCCGAACGAATCATTGTTAAAGCCGATCACCAGGTTGGCGGAATGATCTCGCGTGAGGTGACGGCGGATATTTATTCTCTCGTCAAGTTCAAGCGTTCAAATCAAAATACTTGTATTAATCAGCTTCCAATCGTTCAAGTTGGCGAACGGGTAAGAAAAGGGCAAGTAATTGCTGATGGTCCTTGTACGGATAAAGGCGAACTTGCGCTCGGACGAAACGTGCTCGTGGCATTCATGCCTTGGCGGGGTTACAACTTTGAGGATGCGATTCTCGTGTCTGAGCGTCTCGTGAAAGAAGATTACTACACCTCGATTCATATCGAGGAGTTGGAAGTCGAAGCACGTGATACAAAACTTGGTCCTGAAGAGATTACACGAGACATACCAAACATCGGGGAAAATATGCTTCGCGATTTGGATGAATCAGGAATCATACGTATCGGCGCGCAGGTTAAGCCGGGATCTATTCTGGTTGGTAAAGTTACACCAAAGGGTGAGACTCAGCTTACCGCGGAAGAAAAATTGCTTCGCGCAATCTTTGGTGAAAAGGCGGGTGACGTAAAAGACGCGAGTTTGAACGCACCTCCCGGAATCGATGGCACTGTAGTTGACGTGCAGGTATTTACGAGAAAAGGTCAGGAAAAAGATGAGCGTTCGCTGGATATTGAAATGCTCGACGAGGAGGCGTTAAGGCGCGACCTTGACGACGAAATTCGTATCTTAACTGAACAGCGCGATTCGCGTATCTATGAACTTTTTGACGGACGTAACCTTAAGAAAGACATAGTTGAAGATAAGGAAGTCTTGATCAAGAAAGGAGAAACCCTGACATCTGAAATGCTTAAGGGAATGAGCATAAGCGTTTTGAAAAAAGCCGATGTTACAGCGGGAACGGTGGATATCGATGCTGAAATAAAAGATTACGAAAAACGTACAGACCGTCAGATCAGCATCCTCAGTGATATATATGAGGAAAAAATCACAAAGATCAAACAGGGTGATGAACTTCCTCCAGGCGTGATCAAGATGGTGAAGGTTTTCGTTGCAATGAAACGCAAACTTTCCGTTGGCGATAAAATGGCTGGACGTCATGGTAATAAGGGTGTCATCGCAAGAATTCTTCCGGAAGAAGATATGCCTTATTTACCCGATGGCAGCCCGGTAGATATTATTCTTAATCCGCTCGGTGTTCCGTCTCGTATGAACGTCGGACAGATCCTCGAAACTCATCTTGGCTGGGCAGGTCGGGTTCTCGGTCTTCACTTTGCAACACCGGTTTTTGACGGTGCGAGTGAAACTGAGATCAAGGATTACATAAAACTTGCAAACGACAAGTTTGACGAACTCGGGCTACCCCCTTCCGTCGGCCCGTCCGGTAAAACAAGGCTTTATGACGGTTTGACGGGAGACCAATTTGAGCAAAAAGTAACTGTCGGTTACATATATATGCTCAAACTATCACACCTCGTTGACGACAAGATTCACGCTCGATCAATCGGTCCATACTCATTGATCACGCAGCAGCCCCTTGGCGGTAAAGCACAATTCGGCGGACAGCGATTTGGTGAAATGGAAGTGTGGGCACTGGAAGCGTACGGTGCTGCGCACATTTTGCAGGAGCTTCTGACTTGTAAATCTGACGATGTCGCAGGGCGTTCGAAGATTTACGAAGCGATCGTAAAGGGTGCGGCAGACTTTAAACCTGGAATTCCTGAATCGTTTAACGTACTCGTCCGCGAGCTTCAAGCTTTATGTTTAGATGTAGAGCTGATTGAAGAAGATTCTGTCGATGAATCTGAAAAAGAAGCGGGTGTCGGTGAGGTTGTCGGAGCCTAACGGTTTCTACCTTGGTCGTTTAAGGATTACCTAGTCGTTCCGCAAGTGGCGGAGTAATTGGAGAAATAAATGTTTCGATTTCAAAAAGAAAAAACACAGTTGAGTCCTAATTTTGAGGCAATTCGCATCTCACTCGCGTCGCCGGAAAAAATAAAGGAATGGTCGCATGGTGAAGTCACCAAACCGGAAACGATCAATTATCGTACGTTTAAACCGGAGCGCGACGGCCTTTTTTGCGCGAGGATTTTCGGTCCGGTTTCTGACTGGGAATGTTTGTGCGGAAAGTACAAGCGCATGAAACATCGCGGCGTAAAATGCGATAAGTGCGGGGTTGAAGTTACGCAATCGAAAGTCAGGCGTGAAAGACTCGGTCATATTGATCTCGCGAGCCCATGTTCGCACGTATGGTTTTTCAAAGGGCTTCCTTCGCGGATCGGGCACCTTCTTGATATTACGCTTCGCGACCTCGAGAAGATTCTTTACTTCGAACTCTACATCGTAGTCGATCCCGGAGATGTCCCGGACCTCAAGGAAAAGGATTTGTTGACAGACGAACGCTATCGCGAGCTGATGCAGGAATATCCGCATCAATTTGTCGCGAAAATGGGTGCCGAGGCGATCAAGGAACTTTTGATGCTGATCGATATCCCGGAGCTTGTTGCACGTCTTCGTATTGATATGCGCGAAGCAACTTCGCAGCAAAAGAAACTCAAATATTCGAAACGTCTTAAAGTAGCAAATTCCTTCTTGCGCTCAGGAAACAAACCAGAATGGATGATTTTGGATGTAATTCCCGTCATTCCGCCGGAGCTTCGCCCGCTTGTTCCGCTTGACGGCGGACGTTTTGCGACTTCGGATCTCAATGATCTATATCGACGCGTTATTAACCGAAACAATCGTTTGAAAAAGCTGATGGAGCTTCGTGCACCCGAAGTTATTGTTCGAAACGAAAAACGTATGCTGCAGGAAGCAGTAGACGCGTTGTTTGATAACGGGCGACGGGGACGTGTTCTCCGCGGGGCAAATAATCGGCCTTTAAAATCACTTTCCGGAACACTCAAAGGAAAGCAAGGACGTTTTCGTCAAAATCTTCTTGGTAAACGTGTCGATTATTCGGGTCGTTCGGTAATCGTAGTCGGGCCGGAGCTCAAACTCCACCAATGCGGTTTGCCAAAGAAAATGGCTTTAGAATTGTATAAGCCGTTTATTTACAACAAGCTCGAAAAGGACCTTCACGCAGCGACCATCAAACAAGCACGTGAAATGGTTGAGCGCCAGGAACCGATCGTATGGGATATTTTGGAAGATGTTATCCGCGATCATCCGGTATTGCTTAACCGCGCACCGACGCTTCACAGACTTGGTATTCAAGCCTTTGAGCCGGTTTTGGTTGAGGGAAAAGCGATTAAAATTCATCCGCTCGTTTGTACGGCATTCAACGCTGACTTTGACGGTGATCAAATGGCGGTCCATATTCCTTTATCACCGGAAGCGCAAATTGAAGCTTCGATGCTGATGCTTGCGTCAAACAATCTATTGAGTCCAGCAAGTGGACAGCCGATCGCGGTTCCGTCACAAGACATCGTTCTTGGTTGCTATTATTTGACGCTTGACCGTGAAAAGATGCTCGGAGAAAACAAGATCTTCGGCTCTGTCGAAGAAGTTTTGCTAGCCCTTGATGCGAAAACGGTGGACACGCAGGCCAAGATCAAACTCCGTTGGAAAGGCGATCTGATCGATCTTACCAAGGAACATAACGCGCAGGATGTCATGCGCGGGCGTGTTCGCGAAGATTTTTACGGGATAATCGAAACAACAGTCGGTCGAGCGGTTTTCAACGACCGATTGACCCGCGACGGTTTACCATTTGTAAACGG
>JBGTGX010000165.1:0-6983 GCA_041746475.1 Pyrinomonadaceae bacterium
TGAGAAATATCTTGGTTTAGGAAATCCGCGACGCAGTTGATGCGAGAGTTTCCTGGATAACTTTTGACGACTTCGAGGTCGAGCATGACGAATTAGACTCAAATTTTGTCGCGCTATTTGACGAACAGCCCAACATTGAGCGAGTTTTAGGAGCCGACGGAAAGTGTCTTTTTCTCAAGCCAGGCTCAATTCCAAGTGCGATGGCGGGCGAAACCCGTCCCTCTGAAGACACTCTGATCGCGGTTGTTTCTGGATGGGAAAAATTTCTCATTCTTGCAAAAACGATTTTGGTTGCCGCCCGGGTCGAAAGCGATTCGCTCCTTTTTCGCCGAACTGATCTGCCGGAATGGAAACGAGGTTTGGAAAGCGCCTCGATGATCATTTGCGATTACCTCACAGCGAAAGAATTCCCGCGGGATCCAAAGGTCAGAATCTTTCGTGTTATTTCGGAAGATTCGCTTAAGGAATTGCAAGATCTTCTCATTAACTCAAACTGAAATAGAAACAATTTGGTCACGAGTTGACAAGTATTTACTCTGTAACTAAACTTGTTACAATAATGGCAAACAGTCAATTTGCAATGGCGGTTCACGTAATGGCAATGCTCGCAAATAATTGCGATGAACGTATGAAATCCGGCTACATAGCAAAAAGTGTAAACACGAATGCGGTTGTCATTCGGAGGCTACTCAGTGATTTGCATGAAGCGGACTTAGTCGTTTCCCGAACCGGATATTCTGGTGGAACCTGTTTAACGCGCCAGCCCGGCGAAATCAAACTTCTGGAAGTTTATGAAGCCGTTTCGGACGAGGAGATATTTGGTCTTCACGCAAAAGTGCCCGATCAGGAGTGCGATATTGGTTCAACAATAACTACGGTTCTGGGGCGGCTTCAGCTCGAAATTTATGAAGCTGTCAGGGAAAGATTTGCGAATTACACTCTTCAGGATGTAATTGACGAATTGATAAAATGTAAGGAAGAGAGAGGGATACGTGGGTAACAATTTAATTTCAAATGAAGATTTGATAAGGCAATTAAACTGGCGATATGCCGTTAAACGGTTTGACCCTTTGAAAAAAGTTTCGGCTGAAGATTGGGAAGCTCTGGAAGACGCTCTTATCCTTGCACCGTCAAGCTACGGGCTTCAACCTTGGAGATTTTATGTTGTTACAGATGATGAGATTAGAAAGGAACTTCAAACTTACTCGTGGAATCAACCGCAGATCACGGAGTGCTCTCAGGTTGTTGTGATCGCAGCTAGAAAGGATGCAAAGCCCGAAGATATCAATAAATACCTTAAACGAATAACCGAGGTTCGCGGAACTCCTGCTGAAGAATTGGAAATCTTGAAAGGAATGATGTTAGGTTCTCAAAAGGCGGCGGCTGAAAACGGACTTATAAATGAATGGGCAGCACGCCAATGTTTTATTGCTCTGGGAGTTTTGTTGAGTGCGGCGGCGATTCGAGGAATTGATACGTGCCCGATCGAAGGTTTTCTTCCGGACGAATATGACAGGCTTTTGGGAATCGAATCGGACGGATATTTTTCGGTGGTTGTTTGTGCGATCGGTTACAGGGATAAGGACGAAGATTGGCTTGGTAAACTTCCAAAAGTGCGTTACCCGAAAAGTGATGTGGTAAAACGAATATGAAAAACGACAACGAAAACGGGATCCAGAAAGAGTTTGAACAATTGGTTGTCCTATGGGATCTCCGAATTAGGTGGCGAAAGCGGCATAAGAAGGTAAGGACTTGAAACAATTTGAAGGAAAAGTAGCGATAATTTCCGGCGGCACATCGGGGATAGGCGAAGCAACTGCTGAAGCGTTTGCAAAGGAAGGCGCGAAAGTCGTTGTGACAGGAAGGCGCGATGATAAGGGAAATGAGGTCGCCCAGAAGATAAATGGAAATGGCGGTGAGGCGATTTTTGTGTCCACCGATATTCAAAAGGCAGAGGACGTAAGAAATATGGTTATGAAAACGACCGAAAAATTCGGCAGATTGGATTTTGCGATCAACAATGCCGGAATCGAACAATATTTCAAACCATTGGCCGAGCAATCGGAAAAAGCCTACGATCTTGTAATGAACACAAATGTAAAAGGCGTCTGGATGTCTATGAAGGAAGAAATTCCTCTGATGCTAGAAAGCGGAGGCGGAGCAATAGTGAATGTTTCGTCTGTCTTCGGCGTGGTTGGCGCGGCATTTGGACCGCTTTACGCTGCCAGCAAGCATGCGGTCATTGGTTTAACTAAATCGATCGCTTTGGAATTCGCGCAGCAAGGCGTGCGTGTGAATGCAATCCTACCTGGCGGGATTGAGACGCCGATGATCGATCGATATACCCAGGGAAATGAAAAAGCGCAGAAGTTTTTTGAATCGCTGCATCCGGTGGGTAGGGTCGGAAAACCCAAGGAGATTGCCGATGCCTGCGTTTTTCTTTGTTCTAATAAGTCGTCTTTCATGACGGGCAGTTCGATAATTATAGATGGCGGTTTTACTGCACAATAATTCATTTGGAGGAAAAATATGAATGATTTTTGGATAAACTGGCAACCGAAAGTATTAAGTATTTTGAGGTTTATGGCGGGATTTTTGTTCCTTTGGCACGGGAGTCAAAAGCTCCTCGGCTTTCCCGCTTCCAGCGGCGGCGGCGGCGGACTTTCCGGGTTGATGCTCGTTGCCGGAAGTTTGGAACTTTTCGGCGGGATATTAATCGCGATAGGACTTTTTACACGTTGGACAGCCTTCCTTTTGAGCGGGTTAATGGCGGTTGCATATTTCATGGCACACGGCTTAAACGCGTTTTTGCCACTTGTTAATAAGGGTGAACTGGCGGTGCTCTATTGTTTTGTTTTTCTATATCTGTTTTTCGCCGGTGGCGGAGAATGGAGCGTTGATAATTTTCTTAAGAAGGCTGACAAATGAAAGCATACGAAATTCAGGAATTTGGAATCGATAATCTAGAATCGGCCGAGCGCGAAAAACCTGCTCCATCTGCAAACGAAGTTTTGGTGAAATTTCATGCAGCATCATTAAACTTTCGTGATTTGATGATGATCAAGGGATCGTATAATCCGAAACTCAAATTGCCGCTTGTCCCCTTTTCAGACGGAGCAGGGGAAATTGTCGAAGTCGGGAACGATGTTTCGAGATGGAAAGTCGGTGATCGCGTAATGCCGATTTTTATGCAGGGTTGGATAAATGGTGAAGTAGACAGCAAGAAAGCGCGTACAGCTCTTGGAGGAGATTTGGACGGATGCTTGAGGGAATTTGGCGCTTATAATGAGGAAGGGGTAGTGCGAATCCCGAGACATCTTTCGTATGAAGAAGCCGCAACGCTGCCTTGCGCTGCCGTGACCGCCTGGAATGCACTTGTGGTTTCGGGCAAACTGACGAAACGCGAAACGGTTTTGCTTTTGGGCACCGGGGGAGTCTCGATTTTCGGGCTCCAGTTTGCCAAGCATATTGGGGCCGAAACGATAATCACTTCTTCGTCAGACGAAAAACTCGGACAAGCCGATATTCTTGGTGCAGATCACTTGATTAACTACAAGGCAACGCCTGAATGGGATGAAGCCGTTTCGGTGTTTACGGCAAAACGGGGCGTTGATCACGTTGTCGAAGTCGGCGGAGCAGGAACACTGCAGAAATCCCTGAGCGCTGTGCGGATGGGCGGACACATTGCGGTTATCGGCGTGTTATCGGGCAAGGGGGATTTTAATCCGGTCCCAATTCTGATGAAGGCGGCGAAACTGCAGGGGATCTTCGTAGGTTCGCGGGAAATGTTCGAAGAAATGAATACATTTATTAGCGAAAACTTGATAAAGCCTGTCGTAGATAAAGTGTTTGAGTTTAGCGAAGTGCAGCAAGCTTTGAAATACATGGAAAGCGGTTCGCACTTTGGCAAGATCGTTGTAAAAATTGCCAGGTTTCCGCCGAAAAACATAGGGGAATAATTAGACATGAATTACAAATCAGATCATGGAAATCATAAATTCAGAAATACAAAATTACGCAGAAAACTATACTTCCGATGAAGGCACCGTTCTGAACGAACTCCGGCAAAAAACCTCCGCTGAGCGCGATGATAAAGCTATGCTTTCGGGTTTTTACCAGGGAAGGCTTTTGGCGATGTTCAGCAAAATGTTGCGGCCGCGGAGGATCTTGGAGATCGGGACATATATGGGATATTCCGCTCTTTGTTTAGCGGAAGGATTGGTGGAGGACGGGAAAGTAATAACGTTGGATATAAACGAGGAGACTAATAGTATTGCCAGAGATTTTTGGGCGAGGACGGATTTGAATAATAAGATCGAAGCCAATCTTGGGGAAGCCACTAAAATAATTCCGAGCTTAGATGAAACTTTTGATTTGGTTTTTATCGATGCCGATAAGGAAAATTACTCAAACTACTACGATTTGGTTTTCCCGAAAATGCAAATCGGGGGGTTGATAATTGCTGATAATGTACTCTGGAGCGGCGACGTTTTAAACGCGGAAAAAGGCGAGGATGTAAAAGAGTCAACGACGGCCTTGCACGAATACAACCGGAAGATAAATAACGACAAACGCGTCAGTAATATTTTGTTTGCGGTCCGTGATGGGCTTATGATCGCACGGAAGGAATCTGAATAATAGTGGCGATTAGGATTTTCGACATGCTTTTCTGCCCTACCTTAGTATAGGGTTGAAAAGTCGAAAATGAGGAGGAAGAATGGCAAAGGCCGAACTAAAAACGAAGAAAAACAATGCGAGCGTCAAAGAATTTCTGGATTCGATCGAAGACGACACGAAACGCAATGATTGCAAAGAAATCGCAAAACTGATGCGAAAGGCAACAGGCAAGAACCCGAAAATGTGGGGCGATTCGATCGTTGGTTATGACGAATATCACGCAAAATATGATTCCGGACGCGAGCTCGATTGGATGCGAATAGGATTTTCGCCTCGAAAGCAAAGTATTACTCTTTACATAATGGATGGATTCGCCAAATACGATAAATTATTGGCAAAACTCGGGAAGCATAAAACGGGAAAATCCTGTTTGTATATCAAACGCTTAAGCGATGTCGACTTAAATGTTTTGAATGCACTGATCACGGGGTCGTTGGCACATTTTGAAAAGAAATACGGCAAAAATTAGGAAAAAAACTAAAAAAAGGAAAAAAATGAGCAATACAAATAGAGTTTGGTTTATAACCGGAAGTTCGACTGGATTTGGACGTGAATTAGCCGAACAGGTGTTGGCAGGCGGCGAAAGGGTTGTGGCAACCGCGAGGAAACCGGCCGATGTTGAAGACTTAGTTGAAAAGTATCCGGATACGGCACGAGCCATTAAACTAGATGTTACGAATGACGATGACGTTAAAACGTCGGTTGCTAAAGCAGTTGAAGAGTTCGGGACGATCGATATTTTAGTAAATAATGCGGGTTACGGACTAGGAGGCGGAATAGAAGAGCCGTCAATGGAGCAGATCAAAACGCAATACGACACTAATATTTTGGGTGTCATCCGGGTAATGCGCGAAGTTTTGCCCTTGATGAGAAAGCAGAAAAGTGGTCATGTCTTGAACCTTTCATCCGTTGTCGGCATCACAGCTTTTCCATCGAGTGGGTACTATTCGTCAACAAAGTTCGCGGTTGAAGCGCTGTCCGAAGCACTTTCAAAAGAGGTCGAGCATCTCGGAATAAAAGTAACAATTGTCGAACCGGGCGGTTTTCGCACCGACTTTGCAGGGCGCTCTTTCACGCAGCCGGCCAATCGAATCGACGATTACATAACTTCCGAGAGAACCGATGCAATTGGCGAATACCACAACAATCAGCCGGGTGATCCCGTTAAAGCAGTGAAAGCGATGATCGAAATTGCCGATATGGAAAACCCGCCTCTACGACTTCCTTTGGGTGAAGACGCCCTTGAAAATATGGAAGCGAAACTCAAAGCCCTTAAGGAAAACATAGAGGAAATGCGAGAAATTGCTGTAAATACGAAGGTTGATGAAGTACAAGCTGAAGGCGCGGGAAGTTAAAAATGGAATATCGCAGGCTCGGAAAAACCGAGTTAAAAGTCACTCGCTTAGGGTTTGGCGGGGCTGAGATCGGTCAGCAAGAGGCGTCGCAAGAAACAGTTAAGAAACTCCTAAACTCGGCAATCGACGCGGGCCTGAATTTGGTCGACACCGCCGCTGCCTATTGGAAAAGTGAGGAGATGATCGGCAACTCAATCGGCAATCGCCGCAAGGAAATCGTTTTGATTTCAAAGTGCGGTGCCGTCGACGGCTTTACGCGAAGCGACTGGTCAAAAAAAGGCATATTAGAAACTATTCAAAAAAGTTTGCAGTTGCTCAAAACCGATTATCTTGATGTGGAACAGCTTCATTCATGCGACTCGGAAACGATCAAACGGGGGGAAGCTATTGAAGCTTTAATTGTTGCAAAAGAGCGTGGCTATGTTCGTTATGCCGGATATTCGGGCGACGGCGAAGATGCGATAGTCGCGATCGAGACTGGTTTTTTCGATACCTTGCAGACCTCCGTTTCAATTGCTGATCAGGAAGCGATTGAAATGACAATTCCACTTGCCGATGAACGAGAAATGGGAATTATTGCAAAACGTCCGATTGCAAATGCCGTTTGGCGACACGATTCAAAACCTGAAGATTCATATCATCATGAATATTGGGAGAGGATTCAGGATCTGCAATACGATTTTTTGAATAGAAATATGTCGGAGTCAGTAGCATGGGCTTTGAACTTTACGTTGGCGGTCGCGGGAGTTGGAACGGCAATTGTTGGAACAACCAAGCCGAGTCGTTGGCAGGAAAACGCTAATCTACTTGATCAAACTGATTTTTCTAAAAAGGATTTTCAAAGAATTCGGGAGCGATGGCAGGAAATTTCGGAAGGTAAGGATTGGAAGGGGCAGGTTTAAAGAAAATCGTTGTGTTGAAAACACGATTAGATGTGAATCGGAAAAATTA
>JBGTGX010000166.1:0-105511 GCA_041746475.1 Pyrinomonadaceae bacterium
CGAATATAGAGATTTTCGTCAGAGGACACACCCTGATTTAAGTGAAACAAGACGCCCGTGGTTGAAATATTATCGGTTTCGGTGGGTTCGCTCCAAGCCGCTCCATCACCGGACCTGCCTGACACGACAATCGGAAGACGCAGAGCCATCCTCAAAGCGAAACGTTTTTCTTCAAACTGAGGCTGTATCGTCGTTACCATAAGGGTTGGATTTAGTGTTTACCGCTTTCCGTAGTTTAACATAATTAAAATAAGTGAGGCCAATAATACTTTTAGCGGCAAGGAATAAATAAAGCCCTGCACCAAATTAGTAATCTTGCATCAAAGCGGTTGATTCGACTAATCCCTTATCCGATAGTTATACTCAAAGTATTGTATCCAACTCAATTTCTCGATTAAACTAGGAGAATTTCGTAAACTATTATGTCGCAAGAAGAAATAAGACGCAAGGTCGTCATATTGGGTTCAGGTCCGGCTGGATTAACTGCCGCAATTTACGCCTCACGCGCACAACTTGAGCCGCTAGTAATCGACGGTCCGCAACCGGGCGGGCAGCTTACGATTACTACCGATGTCGAAAATTATCCCGGTTTCGCGGAAGGAATTATGGGTCCCGCGCTGATGGAAGAATTTCGCGGCCAGGCAGAAAGATTCGGCACAGAAATTATTCAAACTTGGATAGATCGGGTCGATTTGAGCAAACGCCCATTTACACTCTTTGGGAAAACAAGTGAAGGCGCTAAGGAAATTACCACGATTATCAAGGCTGACACGCTGATTATTTCTACCGGCGCATCTGCAAAATGGCTTGGAGTGCCGGGCGAGGACCCTGTCCCCAGCGGTCTAGGCGGAAACGGTGTTTCCGCTTGTGCCACCTGCGATGGATTCTTTTTTCGCGAAAAACCCGTAATGGTAATCGGGGGGGGCGATACCGCGATGGAGGAAGCACAATTTTTAACTCGTTTTGCTTCGAAGGTAGAGGTTGTTCACCGACGAGACGAATTTCGCGCATCGCAAATTATGCAGGATCGAACACTCGCTAATGAAAAAATTAACGTTTTATGGAATACCGAACTTCGTGAGATCCTGGGCACCCAGAAAGCAGGGGTTACGGGGGTCAAACTCTTTAATAATATAACTAACTTAGAATATGAGCATCCGACGGAAGGTGTTTTTATTGCCATTGGTCATAAACCAAATACGGATCTTTTCAAAGAATGGCTGGAAATGGATGACGTTGGTTATATCAAAACTGTGGGAAAATCGATGGAAACTAACATTCCAGGTGTATTTGCAAGCGGCGATGCTCAGGACAGCTATTACCGTCAGGCTGTAACGGCGGCAGGAACGGGATGTATGGCGGCAATTGATGCCGAGAGATTCCTCGTTGAACAAGGCGACGAGGAAGCGACGAATATCGCTACAAACTATTGATTTTACATATTTTGAATCGTTAAAAGGTAGATTTGCTTTCAACTCGAGTCTATTTGTTTTGACTATGTCTGCGGTTTTTGAATAACGACTCCCTTGATCGTCTCCACGTTCTGCGGAGTTTCGACCACCTTTAGCGGTTCAAATCCCAAGGTCTCGGCTCGCCGCAAAATATCTTGATAAGTTCTTGTATCGAGCGTTGGGGTTCTGCTTAGGATCCAAAAAGATTTTCGATCCGGGTCTCCAACCGCTGCGTATTGATATTCTTTGTCCAAATCAATAATCCAATAATCGCCCCAAACGGCGGAGATAAAGGAAAGCCAGGACGGAGCAAATCGCACTTTTAGCTTCGCATTGGTTTTTGTGTCAACAACTTTTGCTTTACCCTTTACCGTGTCGATTTTCCCGTCTTTCTTGAGGCATTCGTTCACCACCTCGATGTCTCCCTCTCCTAGTAAATTATAGGTTGCTGTCGTATTTCCGATACATTTTTTCTGAAACTTATTAGGATACTTGGCGATCTCATACCATTTACCCGCGTATTTACTAAGCTCTACGCCGTCTACAGTTTCAACCGGACCAGTTTTTTCGATTTGTGCATCAACAACCACCGAAGCGGATAACATTAACAGAGCCAGAATGATAAAGTATATTTTCATATCTCTCCAAAAATTCAAGATTTCTCGATGTGAGATTTCAAAAACGAACAAAAAGTTCGACCAAATTTGTACATGTTTTTTCTAGTTTTTATAATTTTCAGCATATCAAAATAATTAAATTAACGTAATAAAAAGTTTATGCCTATTTACGAATATCGATGTCTCAATTGCGAGGCGCAGTTTGAAAAACTTCAAAAATCTTCCGATGAAGCAATTACGGTTTGCGAAACTTGCGGCGGAGAACTACAAAAGCAATGGTCTTTATCAGGTTTTCAGTTTAAGGGCGCCGGCTGGTATGTGACCGATTACGCGAAGAAAAAGGAAAAGGGGAAAGGAAAAAAGGGTGAAACGCAATCAACGGAGAAGACAGAATCTGCATCAAAGGATAAAAATAGCGAGCCTCCAAAGAAGAGTAAGGACACGAAAGAGAAAGATTAGATGAGATTTATCACCGTAAAGAATTTTTTGATTGCCTCATGCATATTGTTGGGTTCGGTCTTTTCGAACGCTCAATCCGGTCATAGCGCACGAAATACTGCAAACCTTGATGGAACGATATTGAGCGTTACGGCTTTGAGAACGGGCGACTCTTCGAGCCCCATTCGAGCAGAAAATCTATATTTATATGAGAACGCGGTAGAGCAGAAGATCAAGAATTTTAGTTATGATCCGTCACCGGCTCGCATAGTTTTGCTTATCGATAATTCTCAAACCGTTCGCGCAGATATTGAACAACTGCAAAAAGCCGCAATGGAATTCGCATATGAAATTTACGACGGCGACCAGTTGTTCGTAATCGCATATGACGAAAAACCGGAAATCATTCAAGAATGGACCGATGATGCGAAAAAAATGGAAGAAAGTGTCAAGAATTTTCGCAAACAAGGAAACCCTCATCTCTTCGACGCCGTAAATGCCGCAACAAAAGAAGTTCTTTCTCCGCTAATGCCCGGTACACGAAAAACCGCAATAGTTATTATCGGCGACGGGCTCGACCGTGGTAGCAAGACACCTTTTGACGAAATGCTCGACGAACTTCAAAACCAAAATATCACGGTTTACGCGCTTCAGATTCCTGACCGTACGGGCGGCGCTTACCGGCGTTACTCGCCTAAAGCCGGAAAAGTGATACAGAAAGTGACGGAAGAAACCGGCGGGAAGTCGTTTGAAATTGAAAACGCGAAAGAAGCCGCAAAGTTCGTTTGCGACGAACTTAGAAAAAATCGCTACCTGCTGTCCTATTTTCCAACAAATACGTCATCGTATGACGCTCGACGCCTGTTTATTATAGCCGACAATGGAATTCAAATTCGCACGAAAGCCGTCCAACCGCCTAATATCAAATAACGAAAATTTGCTGAATATGCTATTCTAAAAAATCGTTTAGCCGAGCGGTTTAGGTACAAACGAGAGAATTATTATTTACTCGTATCGGCATATTTTGTGTATGCGATATCGGTAAGAAGGGAGCAGATTTTAAGTGAGCGATTCCAAGAAGAACCCCAAAATGCCTCCACCGGATGACTTTTCAAAAACAACTCCAAACATCCGGACAGAAGACTTTGATGACTCGGAAGCCGATTGGGAAAAAACCCAATACGGCTCGCCATCGGAAGCACCCGCTGACGATTGGGGCAAAACCGTAATAAATTACAACGTATCTTCGTTAAATGAAAATAGTGACGATGACAGTTTCGGAAAAGAGCTCCACCCTTCGAAAGACGCGCCGAAAGACGCAGATTGGGGCGTAACCCAAACCAATATAAACATTCATGATGATTTTGGGGCGAAAGACGAAGATTTTGGTGATTCCACTGATGGAGCAACCGTTCCTTATTTTAAGCTCCCCGAGGCTGACCGCGCCAAATATCAAAATGTTCCGCTGACTCCAACCGAAAAAGCAAAGAAAGAAGCCGAAACGAAGAAGAAAGCAGGTGGAATTCCAACCTGGTTTTGGGTTTCAGCCGGCCTGATGGCGATGTTTTCTTTCGCAGTGATTGTTTTAGTAGGTGTATGGTTCTTTCTTAGCGGTACATCCGGATTCACGGTAAAAGTGAAGGGAGCGCAGCCAAATAGTGTAATTCTAGTGGATCAAGCGCGTTGGGGAGTTACGAATCCGGATGGTGCCGTCGATCTGACCGGCCTCGAAGCACGAAAACAACGCAAGATTATTGTAAGAAAAAAGGGGTTTAAGGATGACGAACATGAAGTTAAGGGAGAAAATGGCGAGGTTATAGAAATAATTGCGCGCCAGCAAGCATCGGAAAATGAATGCCAGCAGATTGATCTGACAAACGTAAAACAGCGTGAAGATTGCGCTAATATTATTCTCAACAATCTTGATCGACCGCCGAATCTCGACGACCTGCTAAAGGCCTTGAATCTTTACTACATTAATTTCGACAGCGGGCAGCATACAATTCCGCCAGACCGACAGAAGTTCTTGGAGCGTGCGGCAAGCTATATGAAAGAAATTCCCGATGGCGTTGTCATCGAAATTGGCGGGCACACCGATAACGTCGGTCAAAGCGCCTCGAATCAGGAATTATCAGAAAGACGGGCGAATTCCGTCAAAGAATTTTTCATAAGCAAAGGTATTAAAGCTGAAGTGCTGACGACGAAGGGGTACGGTGCAGATAAACCGCGAGCATCCAACGATTCTGAAGCCGGAAAATTCCAGAACCGGCGAATCGAATACACCATCATAAAATAAATCGGGCTGCGAAAAGTTTAGAGAATTCTACGTTTATCTCCGGCTCTCGAAGTTATTTTTCTTGAGTCAAAATATTCAAGAAGAGGAATTGCATATTTTCGTGATATTCCCGCTAAGTCTTTGAATTCCGGAACGCCGATCATTCTTTTATTTGATTTCGATTCCGCATAGCTTTTGAGAGTTTCGATCAATTGTTCAATTGGTGCGGACCCAAAATAAAAATTCTCAGTCACTTTTACAAGTTCGCCCGAATTAACGAGAAGTTGAAATATCTTTCGAGCTTGGCTATGCAAAACTTTCGTGTCTTTTCGGCCTTCCTCAAGTGCATCCTCAAGCGATGGTACGAGCAAACCCGCTTCGGCGTACAATGAAAGGAGTTTTTGTTTAACTTCCAATTCTTCCTTCGAGAGATTCTCGTTGAATGCCGCCCCTTTTACGATTTCGTTTACAACTAAAATCTTTTTACCGTCTGCTAAATATTCGAGTGCTGCCTTGAAGACTTCGGCCGGCACATTGGGAGCTACATTTTCGCGGAGCGTTTCGCGCAGCAATCCCGGCGAAAGCGGCTCGTTTATATGGTGCTTTTCGATCGCAGTCAGAACATTTGATTTCAAATCATCGAAATCCCGTTGAGCAATGAAAATATTATTATCAAACTCCATGATGCTCTTTTTTGTTACGCCGGTTAATAACGCACTCGTCAATACTTCTTTCTTCCAGCCCGTTCTTGATTGAAAATCGGAAAATGTAAGAACCCCATTTTTACTGTTTTCGATAAATAACTTTAAGCTTTTAGCGTAGTTGTTTTCGCGCTCAGCACTGATCAATTCTCCCAGGTAATGCCGTGCGCTTTCAATTTCGTTTTTCTTGCGTTTATCCGCAAACCCATCCAGAACCGCGCCACCGCCAATCGTTATTTGAGGAGAATATTGCCGTAAGATAAAGCGCTCACGAGGTATCAGCGTGATCGGTTTCTCAAGACGAATCTGCACAAAATCCTTCGTTCCGGGGTCAATTACACCGTTGGAGTTTAGAACCTGAATCCGAGCAAGTACTTCGACGGTACCGATATGAACTCTGACCCTTTGACGGGATTTTAGAGGCCCTTTTGAATCAGCGATCACTTCAACTTCCGCTTCAAAAATATACGTCGGTCGTAGAACTCCGGGTTCGCATAAAACCATTCCGCGTTCGATCTCCGAATGATCGATCCCGCCCAGATTAACTGCGGTCCTTTGTCCACCACTCGCTTTTCCAACATCTTTACCGTGAGTTTGAACTCCGCGGACTCGCACTTTCTTTCCTACGGGGTGAAGTTCTAGTTCTACACCCTCACGAATTTCACCGCTCGCGAGCGTCCCTGTCACGACGGCTCCGAAACCCTTAACCGTAAATTTCCGGTCAATCCAAAGCCGCGTAACAAATTCGCTTTTTCGATTTGGCACCCTCGAGATACTTTCAGCGAGTGTTTTCCTTAATTCATTGAGCCCTTCGCCTGTTTTTGATGACACCGAAACAACGGGCGCGGTTTCGAGAAATGAATTCTCGACGAGTTCCGCAACGTCCATTTTTACTAGGTCAAGAAATTCCTTTTCTATCAAATCACTCTTCGTCAGTACTATAATTCCACATTTTGTATCAAGTAAACGGCAAATTTCAAAATGCTCCCGGGTTTGCGGCATGACTCCTTCATCACCCGCTATAACAAGCAAAACGAGATCAATTCCACTCGCCCCCGCAAGCATGTTTTTTACAAAGCGCTCATGTCCCGGAACATCGACAAAACCGATCTTTGTATCACCCAGATCCAACTCGGCAAAACCCAGATCAATCGTGATCCCACGCTTCTTCTCCTCGGGTAAGCGATCCGTGTCAGTGCCGGTAAGCGTCTTGACGAGTGCGGTTTTCCCGTGATCAATGTGCCCTGCTGTTCCAACGATAATGTTCATAAATCAAAAAACCCAAGATTAGCATTATGATCTGCCAAACTTGGAACCATTATATTACGTCGTTATTCTAGTCTAGCGTACAACCTCAAAATCTATCCATTGCGACGAAAGTTTTCCGGAAACGAGATCTTTAGCAACTAACTGAAGCGCGTAATCACCTGGCCCCGTTTCTTCATTTAATACTAAATAGCCTTTGAGTTTGATTCTGGACCAATCACTTTGAAGACCAAACTGCGCATCTTTCGGAATACTTTCAGAAATAAGCTTTCCATCTTTATAGAGTTTTATCGAAGTCAATACTTTTGGTTCCCCCGTTTGCCGATCGGTTCTCGCATTGTAAAGAACCCAGGAATAGCCAAGCTTCGAATTCTCACTAAATGTTCGTATTTCTGGAACCCCGTCAGATCCGGCAAGCGATATCGCCTTTTCCGGCGGTTTTGAAGCCGGCGGCACAAACCTTCCGTTATTATCAACCACACCGATCGTGAGCCCCGATAAATAGATTTCCCCGCTCTTTAATTTCGGCACTTCCACGACCTGCGATGCAGACCCAACCAAGTCACTATTTACATCCTTCATCGCGACGCGAAAATTATAAACACCTGGTTTTCTTACCGAAACATCTGTCGCGTAAACCAGTCCATGATCACGGATAAAGTCAACTGTTTGCTTTTCAACTCTAATCGTATGAGTTCTTGTGAATTCGTCAACGACCTCATTCTTCTCATTTAAAGTAACCGCAACCACCTCGAAAGCAGCTCGCACCCTGCCATCTTTGTCTGCCGCAAATCCAATTTTCTTACCGTCAATATGCACCAGCGATCTAACAAAATTTCCTTGGTTTGCTGTATTCACGAAAAAAGCGGTCAATCGGAGATCAAGCCCGGCTTCAGGGAGAGGGGCAACGATCGCGTCATAAAGATCGCCGTTTTCTGACCTCCCCGCATTTTTTACCCGATCCTCCGTTCCTAAAAACCCATTGCGGGAATACACTTTTAACTCCGGGCGTTTTAGCTTTATCTGAATAGTGTGAAATTTCGTCCCCTTAAATGTTTCTTCGTCCGGCTCATATCCGAGTAAGTAGTATCCCTTCTCAATCTTCATTGCCCTTTCCAGATGCACCGCGAGATTATTGCTTCCCCGGTAAAATCGGCCCCCGGTTTCATCTGCAAGAAACGCCAATCCGTTTTGGCTGTCGTTAAACTGTTCGATTCGGGCTTTCGTTACATCTTCAGTGGAACTCTTATCCGGTCCGAAATCTTTAGTTGTCTTAATGTCATCAGCCGCGGTAATCATGCCGGGCGAAAAAACTCCACGAACGTCGATAGTATTTAGAACGACACCCGATCGGTTTGCTTCCTCGGTCAATTTTCCGAGCATGTCCCTTGCCTGCCTGGAGTTTCCCTTCTCATCCAGAGTCGGAAACCCATCCGACATCAAAAAAACGATTTTTCGTCCCCTGACACGGTCGAGCCCTTTGACTATATAGCGAAGCACCCCAAGGGTTCCAACGATTTGATTGTCGCGGTTATTATCATCTGTTGCCTGCATTTTTTGGCGATTGCGCTCATCCGGAGTAAGTCCATCGCCGGATAGATCGTCAGGATTTACTTTATCGCCATCTTTGTCCGCACTGTCGTGTTGACGTGCCGCAAGAAAAAAATCACCCGTATTACTGCATCCTAGTGATGGAAACCAGCGAATCTTTTTAACCACCTTTAGCAAGGTTGATTTATCGGACGTATATTGTTGGAGCAATCCACTCCCCGAACGAGTTCTATATATTGCGACCAAGTCCGTTGCGAACATCTGCTCATTAATAAAATCCGTCAATCCTCGCCGGGCTAGATCCATTCCCGTTAAAGAAGACGTGCAGTTTCCATCGTCCACAATGAAAGTAATAACTCGCCCCGTGCCATTCATGCGTTGGCGAGAAGGAACGCTGGACAAATTCGTAAGGGATTCTCGATTCTGATTGAATTCGACGTTTTTCGCCGAGGTATTAATAAAAGAAAAGTTTGCAATGTCCTTTCGCTTTCCATCTTGCCAGATTTCAAAATCATCTTTCCCAAGATCACTTACGGGATTTCCAGCCTGATCCGTGACCACGGCGTCCAGTTGCACGAGACTCGTATTGATTTTTACAATATCGTCGTCTTCCGGCGTTTGCGAGCTCGCTAATCCGGCAAGAAGCAGGCTTAGATAAATGACTGTAAAATAAAATCGTCTTAAAAACATTCGAACAAAATCACCTTAATTAATTATCTCAAAATCTATCCATTGCGACGCAACTTTTCATTTTTCATTAGCCAATTCGTCAGTCACGATTATTTGAAAGCTATAATCACCGGCGGGCAGATCGTCACCCATGGTCAATGCGCCGTGTAGTTCGATTCTGCTATATTTCTCCATTTTCGTAATTCTCAAAGTCAGCAGGTTGAAGATCGGTAATCTGATTTCCATTGTCATAAGTAACAACTACATCCAATTGGATAAGATTGGTCGATATTTTTACAACATCGTCATCGCTTTGATTCGGTATTGCCGTGGGCTGTGATATTTGGAATAGAAACGAGCTCGAGAACGATAAAATTAATACTAAAACGTGGGGCAATCTATACATCTTGAAACTCCTTGGTCATCGAGGCAGCAAATTTTTTAAATCTGATTTTACAAGAAGCGTACAGAAGATATCAACAATCTTCCTTCAAAAACTCGGGTGGCATCCGGATTTTCGCAAATTACTCCTTATCTTCGTATTGGCTCAATTTGCGGTACAGAGTTTTCCTGCCGATATTCAGCAATTTTGAGGCGCGAGATTTATCGCCGTCGGTATAATCAAGAGTGGCTTTAATTATCTTTTCTTCGACTTCATTCATCGCCAAAGGGAGCTCAATTTCCAAACCTATCGATCGTCCTTCGCTTGCCGCCTTTGCGCGTTCGACTCTGGCTTCGGCGTCAATCTCAAAAGCACGATGACTGATCGCCTGCGGCAGGTCATCGATCTCGATCTGTCGTCCGGAAGCGATAATTATTGCTCGTTCGATTGCGTTTTCGAGTTCTCGCACGTTTCCCGGCCAATCATAATTAACCATAGCTCGAAGGGCTTCCTTTGAAATGCCGGAAACAAACCTTCCAGATTTTTCTTTATAGTGTTCGAGAAAATGAAAAACAAGCAGATGGATATCCTCGGGTCTGTCGCGAAGAGGCGGAACTTCAATTGGAAAAACCGACAATCGATAATAAAGATCCTTGCGAAAACGGTCTTCTTCAACCGCCTTTTCAATATCGATATTGGACGCAGCGATCACACGCACATCGACCTTAATGGTCTTATTTCCTCCGATCCGCATGAATTCTCCTTCCTGCAAAACACGAAGCAGTTTGACCTGGGCCGGCATACTCATTTCGCCGATTTCATCGAGAAACAAGGTACCTCCGTCCGCTTCTTCGAACCGTCCTTTTCGAGCAGTGCGCGCATCGGTAAACGCACCCTTTTCATGTCCGAATAGCTCTGATTCAAGGAGCGTTTCTGGTATCGCACCGCAGTTAATCTTTACGTAAGATTTGTTTTCGCGTCCCGAATTGTAGTGAATCAAATTCGCTATAAGTTCTTTCCCCGTACCCGATTCCCCTTGAATTAAAACGGTAGTGTTTGTATCTGCGACATTTAGCGCCAAATCGATAGCACGCCTGATATTAGGAGCCTGCCCTATAATTCGACTCGTGTTGCGTTCGTGCAGCTCCGACTTCAGTCGCATCACCTCCGCCGAAAGCTGGTCGCGTTCAAGCGCCGTGCCTATTTGGTCGGAAATCCCTTCCACGAGTGCAACATCGTTATCTTGAAAACCGTTTTCAAGCTCTTCACTCCATACAAAACCCAATAAACCAAAAGCCTGGCCTCCAACACGCACGGGAGTCACCAGAGCTGCCTTGCCGTTAAATTGTGAATTGAAAAAAATCCGCACCGTGAACGGCAGTTCCTTATCAACTAGTCGAAGCGTTTTACCCTCCTTTAGAATGTCTTTTAAAGCAGGAAAAGGTTCCAGGTCAAGAGACTGGTTGTGTTCCTCGATCAATTGCAAAACTTTATTGGGTTTGACGCCTTCCCCCATTTTGAAAGACGCTAGCGCTATTTTCTTTTCAGATTGGTCAAGCACTCCCAACGCACCGTAGTCCGCTCCCACAAGACCAACGGCGCGTTCTAAAACTTTTGACGAAACAATCTTAAAATCTGAGTGCGAGTTTAGAACGTTTGCTATCTCGAGAAGCGCGTTTGTCCGTTTTGTTTCCTGTTCCTGAGTAACATAAAGACTTGTATATCGATATCCGATCGCTAGTTGGCTGGCAATTGATTCCAGAAAAACAATCTCTTCTTCGAGCCATATTCTAGGTGATTTCGTGTCATGAAGTCCTAATAAACCAATCACTTTTTTATTTAAAACGATTGGAAGAACGAGCAGCGAGCGTGTTTCCAACGCCTTTGCTAAGAATCTGACTTTCGCATCTTTTGCTTTAGAGGTGTCGTTTACGACGATGGGTTTCGTGAGATCGAAATATTCGGAAAGCTTTTCGGCATCTATAGGAATCCGCGTCCCTTCGCTTACCGGAATATCTTCGGAAGCACGCCATTCATGGCTAATGCTCAGTTCATTATCTTCGGTAAGCTGGATCAAATCGCAGCGATCGGCCTGCATCATTCGGCCAATTTCGGATACCACAACCCGCAAAAAACGCTCCAAATCAATGCTGCTAGGGAGATCACGTGCGAGACGATCGATTATCGCTTCTCTCGCTTCGTGCATTCTCATTTTGCGTTCAAGCGACAAGGTCTGCGAAGTATGGGGGCTCTCGATTTCAATTTTCATAATAGGCGGTGGAGTTTTAGACCGTCTGTAATAACTATGTTTTCGCCTTTAATGACCCTAAATGTCAAGTTGACACACAATTATATAACACTGTGTTATTTCGAAGCACGTAGCGCAAAGAGCGTGACTGATAATTCGATCAGTCACGCTAATAACGCTTGTCCTTAAATATTTATTGTTGTTCCTGTGCTTTCTTGTTAAAGTCCGTTCGTTTTTTACCGGCCCTTGCTTCAACTAAAAGATCCTCCGCCTTGAAATTATCTTCGTCGAGCTCTATAGCCTTGTTCAGCTGCCTGATCGCCTCGGGATATTTAGCCAGCTTGATCAAAACCGCTCCATATTCTGTTCGATATAGGCTATCCTCACCATTAAGATCGACCGCTTTTCGGAGTGCCTTTTCAGCTTCAACGTCGTCATAAAGCTTATTGTAAGCGCGCCCAAGGTTGTAATAGCCGCCATGGTCCTCCGGGTTTTTTCGAATAAATTTCTTATAGGCTGTTACAGCGTTTTCAAACGATTTTTCCGAATCGGTTTTTTCGGGTTTCTTTTTACTTTTCGAGCCTTTTTTCTCAGTGTTTTCGTTCTTGTCAACGGGGGTGCTTGTATTTGCTGCTTGGGCTTCTTTCTCGCTTTCTAAGAGATCGTACGCAATTCCAAGTTTGAAATGTGCCTCGGCAAGGTCGGGATCGAGCTTAGCAGCCTGCCTGAGCGCATCAACCGCATTATTCGTATTACCTACATCAATGTATTCGTCTCCTTTCTTTAGTGCTTCATTCGCGTCAGTGAAATTCGGCACCTCCTCTTCGTCGATGACCTTGTTCGATACCGTATTCCCGTTAGCATTTTGTGAATTATCGTTTGTCGACTTGTTGTAATTTGCAACAATACTGGCATTCCGATTCCTTGCTGAATCTTTATCACAAGCAGTAAATATCGATGCAAAAAAAACAAAACAGGCTAGAAAACCAAAATTTCTCATATTAAAGCAACTTTTATCCGGGAGGAAAGATAAATCGTCTTCCACCTAACAAATGAACGTGCAGGTGAAAAACCGTTTGTCCTCCATCTTCATTAGTATTAATAACGACCCTATAACCTTTTTCTGCAAAATCTCTTTTTTGCGCAATATCAGAAGCGGTCAATAATAAATGTCCTAAGATCTTTACGTCTTCTTCCTTCGTTTCATTCAATGAAGCAAGATGAATGCGCGGAATTATCAAAATATGAGTCGGAGCTTGCGGATTGATGTCATCAAAAGCCACGCAAACGTCGTCTTCATAAACCAATTTTGCCGGCACCTCGTCGGTAAGGATCTTACAAAAAATGCAATCGCTGGTCATATAAGAGTATTATTAAACCATAGGTGACGATGATGGCTCAACATAGCTTATGTCCGGAAACTATTTTTACAAGTAGAAGCAGGTATTATGTCGGTGCAACGATTCGAAAAAAGTTTGAATCATAGGGGGTTGTAAGCTATCATATTCAAGCTATTATCCGTTTAAGGAAGTAAAAGACTAATGAAGAAAATATATTTACTCGCTCTTATTGCATCAGCATTCTTGATGCAGATTGTTCATGCTCAGGAAATCGTTAAAACAAGTGATGCCCGAGAAACCGGGAAACGTGGTTACTTGGTAGGCCCGGGAGATAAGATTGAAGGCAAAGTGCTTGGTGAAGATCAGTTTGGTTTTACCGCAGTGGTAGATGAGAACGGAAATTTTTCGGTTCCATTTGACGAGGAGCAAATAAATGCAAACTGCCGCACCGAACAGGAGTTGCGGGGAGAAGTAACTAAGCGTGTGGCAAAATTTGTTCGGAGCCCAATGGTTAGTGTAAATGTAGCCGAACGACGCAAGCCGTTTCCGGTGACCGTTTATGGCGAGGTTCGCACTCCATCGCAAATTGAACTTCGACGGGAAGCAACATTGATGGAACTCATCGCCGCAGCTAACGGCGTTTCGGAAGATGCCGGCGGAATCGTGCGTATTTACCGACCACACGTTCCACGTTGTTCGGAAGAGAATCTCGAAGCAAACTGGCAAACTGATTCAAACGAAGCGGTAGAAGTTCCATCCCGAATGTACAGTCTTAGCAGTATTCAAACCGGCGGAAGGGAGTCAAACCCGATTATTTATCCAGGCGATGTAATTTCTGTCGAAAAGGCTGCGCCCGTTTATGTTAACGGAGAAGTTCGTAGTCCCCAAGGTGTGCACATTAAGGAAGGCGGACTTTCCTTGGCACAAGCATTAGCGATGGTCGGCGGCGTTACTGAAACTGCAAACGTGAAAAAGATATCAGTATATCGACGGAAATCTAATTCTCAGGACCGCGAAACTATTGCTGTGAATTTTGACCAGACCAGAAAAAATGAATTGGAAGCCTTTATGCTGCAGCCGTATGACGAAATCGTCGTCGGAAAGAAGAAAAAGAGCATTGGTGAGATCATACTCAATACGCTGGTTCAAACAGGGACAGGTGCGATTTCGGGTATCGGGTACGGACTTCCACAACGCGTACTCTACTAACGTACTTGGCTCCAAACTTCGAGCCCGCGAGTTGTTTAGCTTGCGGGCTTTCCTTTTTCGGCATCTTCGTAGATCTTGTCGATCAATTCTTTATACTTTTCATCTACTACTCGGCGCTTTATCTTAAGCGTTGGCGTCAATTCTCCACCGCTGACTGTCAATTCATCCTCTAAAAGCACAACCTTTTTAACAGTCTCAAAATGTGCCAATCCTTCGCAGCATTTATCAATTTCTTCCTCAAACAGACGAAGGATTCGCGGATTGCTACACAAATCTGTGGGAGTTTTTGCATCGATTTCTTGATCGCGCAAAAAGCCCTCGAGTTCTTCGAAGTTAGGAACGATCAACGCGGACGCGAATTTTCGCGAATTTCCGATCAACACAACCTGATTTACAAAACGCGAACCTTTGATCATCTGCTCAATGGGCGATGGGGCAATATATTTTCCGCCGGAAGTCTTAAATAGTTCTTTTTTCCGATCGGTAATTTTCAGAAAACCGTCCTGACTGATTTCGCCAATGTCTCCCGTCTTAAACCAACCATCATCCGTAAACGCTTCACGTGTAGCTTCCGGTTTGTTGTAATAACCGAGCATCACATTTGGTCCCGATACTTCGATTTCTCCATCAGCTGCTATGCGAACTTCCACATTTCGAATTGGTTTTCCTACAGAACCCAGACGACGATTAACAGGATTGTTAGAACTGACAACCGGTGAAGTCTCCGTCAGCCCATAGCCCTGCATTATCGAAATGTCTGCACCCGTAAAGATCAAATAGATCGTATTTGAAAGTGCAGCGCCGCCCGTTATACAAAACCTTAATCTTCCGCCAAAGAATGCTCTTAATTTTGAAAATACAACCCGATCCGCGATGCCGTGTTTTATTGCTAATCCCGCAGATATCGTTTCACCTCGCGCATTTGAAAGCGCAAACTCCTTTCCAACATTGATTGCCCAATCAAAAACTTTTTCTTTCAATTTACTTTTGCTTCCGGCCATCAATCTTGCACGGGCATAAACCTTTTCAAAAATCCGGGGCACACCAACAAATATTGTCGGTCGAACTTCCTGTAAATTGTCGGCGACTTTATCAATCGACTCGGCATAATGGACCGCCATCCCGTTAAAAATGTATAAATACATCCCTGTCCGTTCAAAAACATGCGAGAGCGGCAAGACCGAAAGTGGAATGTCATCGGCTGAAAACATAAAATTTTCTCCGGCATCAATAATATTCGACAGCATATTTTCGTGGGAAAGCATCACGCCTTTCGGTTCGCCCGTCGTGCCAGAAGTATAAATGAGGGTTGCGATATCATCCGGTTTGATAGAGCTTACAAACTCGCCGATTAATTCCGGTTTCACACGTTTTTCCTGCTCGCCGAGGACCTCTAGATCTCTTAAAGTAATAGCATTTTCTGCTTTGAACTCACCGGGATCAAATAGCACGATCTTCGCAAGCGATCCGCATTCCGGCAGTATTTCTTCGATTCGTTTAAGTGCCATTTGATCTTCAATAAAGAATGCCTTCGCGCCCGAATCGTTGATTATATACTTAATTGAATCCGGCATTAGTGTTGTATAGATAGGAACGTCAACTACTCCGGCAAACTGACATCCTGCATCTGTGATCGTCCATTCCGGAGAATTGGACGCAAGAATAGCAATCCGGTCGCCGGATTTTATACCAAGTTTATGAAGCCCAAGTGCGACATTTTCGATCCTCGAAAGCATCTCTTCCGTCGAAATCGAGTGCCATTGTTCGTCTTTTTTAAAATTAAGCGCATTGGATCTCGGATTTTCTTTTGCGGCGCGGATAAATACCTCCGCGAGATTTTCCGGTTCATTATTGAAAAGAGGAATCCGTTTGACCTTTCGCCTTAGTTTGTTATTTTTAAGATCTTTCGTCATTTAATATTCTTAAATTTGTGAACGAGTCAAAATGCCGCCGAAAAACACTTTCATAACTTCGTGTGCCAACGGACTTAGGTCGTATTTTTTATTTGAAAGAATCCAGTTTGTTACCATCTCGTCAATTGCCCCAAAAAATATCTTTGAGCAAATAATCGCGTTTAGATCCTCTCTAAAAATGCCTTGCTTCTGACCTTCTTTTATTGTTTGAAGTATTATGTCGAGATATTCCGCAAATCCGGCTGCTGAAAATTCGCGCATGAATTTTATCGATCCGCGAAATTGAACCTGAAAAACAATCGCAAGATCACGATCTGCCCCGAGTTTCTCCAAATGGAGCTCAGCAATCCGTCGAAGCTTCTTATCCGCCTCTTTGATATTCGCGATTTCTTTTTTTCCATCCGATATAAATTCAGCCATTGTACGGTCAAAAATGGAATGAAGAATCTCTTCCTTACTCTTAAAATAGAGATAGACTGTGCCATCAGCTATATTTGCTTTTCCCGCGATATCGGCAACTTTTGAATTGAAATATCCCTTTCGGGCAAACACTTTGATCGCGGAGCGTAAAATTGCTTCGTGTTTATCGGCAACCGTATTTCGCGTGTTTGTTCGGTTTGAAGAAGTCATAGTTTATTCGCGTGACGATTCTGAATGAATCATCATTCAGTTTTTAGAATAAGTTATAACAAAAGGGGTGGGTAAATCAACGTAGAATAGGAAAATGAAAGGTAGTGACAAGAAATCAGAAAAAGGTTTGCAACTCAAGAAAGTCACAAACCTTTTTCTAATTCTGGCGGAGAAGACAGGACTCGAACCTGCAAGCCCGTAAGGGCGGTAGTTTTCAAGACTACTGCATTACCAATTATGCTACTTCTCCATAGCTGGCAATTTGAAAATATACCCTAAACGGACTTGTTTAACAAACTATTTCGTCCTATTCGGAGCGCAGTAGTTGGGCTATTGTCGAATCAAGCTTATCAGTTCGATCAAATCCGCTGGTCAATAAAACCACCCGACCCGATTGGTCAACGATAAAGTGCGCGGGAAATCCCATATTCAGTCGTCCATTTCGATCCCGAGGCGCATATTGTAAAACAACTCCAAAACCATTCGGTAAAATATTAAACTTGAAAGTCTTCTTCTTGAGAAAACCCTCAACCATTTGTTGGTTGTTCATAGTAATGCCGAGAAATTCGACAGATGCACCGTTATATTTATCAACAAGCTTATTGAGCTTCGGCATCTCGCTTACGCAGATCTGACATTTTGTGGACCAAAATGTAAGGATCACGACCTTGCCTTTCAATCCGGCGAGCTCAATACTCTCGCCGCGCAAATTTGTTTGGTTGAAATTTTGTGCCGATGCGCCGACGCTCTGTTGACCAAAGCTGGCAATCGAGAAAGCCAACACTAATATTAGAGAAGATAAAATTTTCATTGTTTTTTTGACGGCAAGAATTTATTCTGATTCGCGTTAAACATTTTTTAACGCTATTTAACACAGATTACCAATTGGGCAATAGTTCCAGATTATTACCTGCTTTAGGGGAAATTTAATTCTACTGGTGATAAGATTTCCGAATGCGATTAGAGTCAGTTGAAGCAGAAAATTTTCGCAATTTAAATGGGAAAGTCGTCTGTCAAAACGGCTTAAATATTATTTACGGCGAAAATGGACATGGGAAGACCAACTGGCTCGAGGCGATATATCTCCTCGCAAACACGAAATCATTTAAGACCGCTAAACTCCAGGAAGCCATTGAATTCAGCAACCAGAGAGGGATTGTACGTAGTTCGGTACGCAAAAGCAAAGAAATAACGCGCCATTTACAGGTCATTTTAGAGGGCAATACCAAGACACTCACCGTAAATAATAAAAAAGAAACTGCTTCCGGGTTTCTCGGTCAGCTCCATGCACTCATTTTTAATTCCAATGAGCTCGAAATTGTTCGCGGTTCGCCGAATGCGAGACGACAATTTTTGGATTCTGGCATTGTGTCAATTTATCCGGCCTACGTTCAGATTATCTCTGATTATAAAAAGGTCCTAAAACAAAAAAACTCACTTCTCCAAACGGCGCGGGACGCTGAATACTCGATTGAAAAGACGGGCGCACTACTGGAACCCTGGAACGAGCAGCTAATACAACTCGCTACTAGAATTTATAAAGCACGAATTCGTTTTATTGAAAGACTCAATTCAGTATTGGAGAAAAAACTTTTTGATCGCGAGGAAGTTTCAATCCGGTACGTTTCGACGCTTGAGGGAAAGGGAGATCTGTCGGATTATTCAGCGCTTTTGAAAGAACGCCTGAATTTGCGGGTTCAAGCCGAGATTTATGCGGGTTATTCCTTGATTGGAACTCATCGCGACGATATGGAAATTAAGTTTGACGGTAAAGATCTGCGAAAGTTTGCGAGTTCCGGACAGCAGCGAAGTGCGCTCCTGATACTACTTCTTGCTAAGGTTTCGGTCTTCTACGAACAGCACGAAGAGTATCCGGTTTTCTTGATCGATGACATCGATGCGGAGCTCGATTACCAGCGCATCGGGCGTCTGCTCCACTACCTGAAAGATAAAACGCAGACTTTTGTGACTACGTCTAAGGAGAGTTTTCTCCAAAAATTTGGCAGGCACGCGAATATAATAGAAGTCGTCTCGGGAAGGATAGTAGAAAAATTACTGCTCTAAAAAAATCTTGACTTCTATCAAGCAAACGCAAATAATAACGAACAAACTCGGCAAGATCATCACGCATTTTTCGGCGGCAGCATTAATCTTTACTTCAAAGAGGAGGTCAAAATGACTTTGGTTAAACAGATCTTGGATTCTAAGGGTCGGGAAATTTGGTTCATCTCGCCAAACGATTCCGTTTTAGATGCGATCTCAACAATGGCTGAAAAGGGTGTCGGTGCGCTTTTGGTTATGGAAGACGGCAAACTCGCAGGAATCGTTTCGGAAAGAGATTACGCGAGAAAAGTTATTCTAAAGGGACGGTCATCAAAAACCACTTCTGTGAAAGAAATAATGACAGCAGAGGTGATTTCGGCTAATCCGGAGCAAAGCGTTAAGGATTGTATGTCGCTAATGACGGAAAAGCGGATACGACATTTACCGGTTTTAGACGGTGACAAGATCGATGGTGTGCTCTCAATAGGTGATCTCGTTAAAACTATTATTGCCGATCAGCAGTTCCAAATTGAACAATTGGAGAATTACATTACGGCCTAGATTTTCCCGCTTTTCCATCTCTCTCAACCCGGGAGCGCAAAATTCTGCCTACTGTTCGGGTAACCAAGGAATTTGGAGTTAACGAGCCAAGGGCTGTTGCGAGAGAGTTTGCCCATCCTGAAACTACGCTCGATTTTCCGCGTTTAAGCGCGTTGAGCGCTGCTTCCACAACCTCTTCCGAAGCTTGTATTCCCTTTATCTTTACGGGATCGGTGATACCCGATGCTGCGAAAAAATTCGTATCGGTAGTACCGGGGCAAAGAGAGAGGACCCTTATTCCGTGCGGGCGATTTTCCTCCGCGATGGCTTCGCTAAACGATGATACAAATGCTTTTGTTGCGGCGTACGTCGCCATAAAAGGAATCGGCTGGAAACTCGCAGTTGACGATACGTTTATGATGGTTCCACTCTTGCGCTTCCGCATTTGTTCTAAGTAACGATGGGTAAGCGCAACCAAGGCCATCACATTTAAACCGATCATTTCGAGTTCTTTTTCGAGTTCGAGATTTGCAAAATCTCCCATCGAACCAAAACCCGCGTTGTTTATCAACCAATCAACTTCGAGCCCCTGGCTTTCCGTTTCTTTGAATAATCGTTTGTCAGCATTGTAGCCGTTGAGATCGATCGCAACGTAGTGCGCCGAAATCTTATGTTTGCGCATCAACTCTTCACGAAGAGCGGAGAGTTTTTCCTCTGTCCGTGCAACGAGAACGAGATCGTGTTTGTCCTGTGCGAGTCTTCGAGCAAAGGCTTCTCCAATTCCGCTTGATGCACCTGTAATCAAGGTTACTTTCATGGCATTAGTCCGGGTATTCAATTTCCGCTTCCGGCCCAAATGAATAGAAGATCGACAACGCAGAGGCGGCAAGAATTGTTAGTGTTCCGGCGAGCCGAATGAATCCCGCCACTGTCTTCGTCGAATTAATCAAGCCGGTTTCGGTGAGCATATAATTCCAATCGTGAAAACTTCCTTCGCTCCCCGTAAAACCACTTGTCAATACGAGTTGCATTACGACCGCATCGTTTGCGTAAACCCAAACATTCAATATGCTTTGTCCGACCCACAATAAAACTATCGAGGCTGAGTATGGTTTTTCATGCCACCAAAAATATCCTACGAAGATCGCAGGCATTACCAACTGAAAAAGCGAGCCGCCGGCGATCATCATAAATTCTCCGAAGATTCGAAACAAAAGATGTCCCGTTTCGTGAATCGGTAAATCAACCAGGTCCAGAAAACTTCCCTCCATCGGATCGTAGGCATACCAAAGAATATATATACTGGCAGTGATTGCAAAAATGAGTTTTATTATGTTTGGTCTCATAATCGGTTAGTGTTTGGGATGGGTTAATGATCTTGCATTTTCGTGGGATTTCACGATTTGGATGTATAATTTCCAGAGGAGACGACGCAAAATGGAATTATACGACAAAACCGGGCTCACGAACAAAATTAAATCCAAAGCACTTGAAATCGGGTTTGATAAGATCGGCGTCGTAAAAGCTGAAAAACTCGAAGAAGAAGGCGAGCATTTCAAAGAATGGCTCGGAAAAAACTATCACGGCGAAATGGGCTGGATGTCGCGCGAACCGGAAAAGCGCAGCGATCCGCGAATACTTTTCCCGGGAGCGAAATCGCTAGTCGTGATGGCGTTAAATTATTACACCCCTCATAAACACGACGCTGATCCTGATAAAGGTAAAGTTTCACGATATGCCTGGGGCGATGATTATCACGACATTGTTAAGGAAAAACTCTGGGAATTACTCGGTTGGATCCAAACGGAGATTCCCGAAACAAAAGGAAAGGCGTGTGTCGATACGGCACCTATTATGGATAAGGCCTGGGCAGTACGGGCGGGTCTTGGTTGGCTTGGAAAACACACAAATGTTATCACACCGGAATTTGGTTCGTGGGTTTTTATTGGCGAAGTTTTACTCGATATTGAGCTCGATTATGAAACCGAGATCGTTGAAGATCATTGCGGAACATGTACTGCCTGCTTGGATGCATGTCCCACCGATGCAATTGTTGCTCCATTTTTAGTTGACTCAAACGCTTGCTTATCTTACGCTACGATCGAATTGCGCACCCCCGACCTTCCACATGAAATAACTGAAAACCTAGAGGGCTGGCTTTACGGTTGTGACATCTGTCAGGACGTATGTCCCTGGAACCGTTTTCAAAAGCCAACCAAAGACAAGAGGTTTGAGCCGCGCGAAACCAATATATCACCCCTTTTAGAAGAGATTCTTTCTTTGGACCAGGAAGAATATTCCGCAAAATTTCGCCGAAGCCCTATGAAAAGAACGAAATTAAAGGGGCTCAAACGCAACGCCAAGGCAATTATTAATTCGAGGAAATAACACCCTTGGTTTCACGACCGGAAAATACAGAAATGAATGAATTATCGACAAGACTTTTTGTTTTAGACGCAGTTTTTTGTACTTTTAACGTCGCATACGGAAATGTTTCCGTAAAGGAATTTGATCCTGTCGATAGCTTGGAAATTATCGTTTCTGTGATAAACGGTCGTGTCCGTAGTAAACCGAATCTGAGCTCGTCGATCCTTAACGAAGTGAAAGTTGGGACGCGTCCTCCAAAATTGGAGGAAGCCGGAGGCTGGTATATGATAGAACTCGAACCTGATATTCAATCTCATTTACAGGTTTTGAACGAATAAGCGGTAAAAAAATCACAAAAGTAAAAATTGCGGCGTGGGGCTCGAGGGGCTGTGCATTTTTCATTCGCGGGTAAAAGACTTGCAAAATCATCGTAATAAAAGCTAACGTTAAGTATAATGTACAAAAACGTTGGAAGACTTCTTGATTCACACGGAAGACAGATTCGCGATCTTCGAATCAGTTTGACCGATCGGTGTAACTTCCGTTGCTTTTATTGTCTTCCAAACGGCGAACCGCCGCTCGCACGAAAAGATACAATTCTAACCTTTGAAGAGATTGTCGAAATCAGCGAAATCTTCGTTTCTCTGGGCATCGAAAAGATCAGACTAACCGGGGGCGAACCCTTGATCAGAAAAGACGTCGAAAAACTTATAACGAAAATCTCGACGTTAAAACCAGAACTGCACGACCTTGCCCTAACAACAAATGGACATACTGTGACCGCTCGTGCTAAAGATTTAAAAGCCGCGGGTCTTGACCGGATAACGATTTCGCTCGATTCTCTCAAACCTGCAAACTTCAATCGGATCACCGGCGTCGATAAACTGGAAATGGTGCTCGAAGCGATCGAAGCAGCAAAACTTGCGAAACTCCACCCCCTAAAAATCAATTCAGTAGTGGTTCGCGATTACAACGATGATGAGGTCGTAGACTTTGCTCGTTTTGCCCGTGAAAAGGCGCTTTCGGTGCGGTTTATAGAGTTTATGCCGCTTGATTCGGGACACGAATGGAAACGTGAAATGGTCGTTTCGGGTAAAGAAATCCGGGAAAAAATAGAGGCGGTTTTCCCGCTTGAGCTAAAACAAAAATCGCGCGGAACCGAAACCGCCTGGAAATTCGGGTTCGCTGACGGATCCCCGGGGGAAATTGGAATAATAGCACCCGTAACACAGATGTTTTGCGGAGCTTGCTCGAGAATTCGTTTAACAGCAGACGGGCAAATTCGGACATGTCTGTTTTCAACCGTCGAACACAATCTCAGAGATGTGCTTCGAAGTAGTGCAAATCGAGCCGAAGTAATTGAATTTATTCGCGAAGTAACTCTAAAAAAAGAAGCCAGCCATCAAATAAACGAACGAGAGTTTGTCCAACCTGAACGCACGATGAGCTTTATCGGCGGCTGAGTTTGCCCCATAGAAGCAACCGAGAAAGTTGATAGTTTGGAAATTTTCATAGCGAATCGGATACATATTCCATACTCACGGTAAACGTAAGTATCGCTATGGCTTTTGCCAACCTAGGCATGAGCGGTAGAGATTTGTTCCAAGCGTAGACGAAGCGCTTCACTCGCTGATTCAGGATGACCAATAATTACCTCTAGATCCTTTGAAACGAAATTCGAAGAATTTCTTCTTGTCCGGCTATACTCAACAAGCGAGTCTACAGGGGGAAAAATTGTCCAAAAAAATTAGCCGATTTCGCAAGGCTTGGTATTTGATACCATTATCCCCAATTCACAGTTTGTATTTCGTCCAAAATCATAGATAATACTTGGTTTTGGACGGTCACGCCTTCGAAAGAACATATAAATACAGGGAAGGTAATAAGGTGAAAAACTTGTTCCAGCTCTGTACTCAGCGTGTTGACATTTACGGTGCAACGTCCTGGCGAAATCGCGGCGAATCGCGATAAAGTTTTTTAAAAAGTTAGCACTACGACTTTAATACAGGAATTTTATTTACGAAATAGGTGATTTTCTAATGGAATCTACAATTCTTTATCTGATCCCGGCGTTGGGGGTTTTTGGACTGATTGTCATGGCGTTTCAATCTTCATGGGTAACAAAACAAGCTACCGGTGATGAGAAAATGGTTGAACTTGCAAACTATATTGCCGAAGGTGCGATGGCGTTCTTAAAGGCTGAATGGAAGGTTTTGGCTATTTACGCGGTCGTTGCGGGGGCGATTTTAGGCTGGTCCGGAACACTGATAGATACATCCTCTCCGTTTATTGCGGTCTCATTTGTTATCGGTGCGGTATTTAGTGCAACTGCGGGTTACATTGGGATGAATATCGCAACCAAAGCGAATGTCAGAACGACCCAAGCCGCTCGCACCGATTTAAAAGGAGCGCTGAAAGTAGCATTTACCGGTGGAACGGTGATGGGTCTTGGAGTGGCCGGGCTCGCCGTTCTCGGTTTGGGCTCATTGTTTATTATTTTCTATAACGTCTATGTAGTAAGTACCGGCGGCAGCGTCAATGGACCCGCTATGGAAACAGCCATCGAGGTTCTCGCCGGATTTTCTCTGGGCGCCGAATCGATTGCCCTTTTTGCCCGGGTTGGCGGCGGAATTTATACCAAAGCGGCGGATGTCGGAGCAGATTTAGTCGGAAAGGTTGAAGCAGGAATTCCGGAAGATGACGTCAGAAACCCTGCGACGATCGCTGATAACGTCGGCGACAATGTCGGCGATGTTGCGGGAATGGGAGCTGATTTGTTTGGATCATATGTTGCTACTATTTTGGCAACGATGGTGTTGGGAAGAGAAATAATCGCCGCTGATAATTTTGGCGGACTCTCCCCAATGCTGCTTCCGATGCTCATTGCCGGGCTCGGAATCATATTTTCAATTATAGGTTTTACGCTGATCAGAATTTCTGATGATAATGGGAATGTCCAGAAAGCGCTCAATATCGGCAACTGGACTTCAATCATTATTACAACGATCGCTTGCTATTTCTTGGTTATGTGGATGCTGCCTGAAAACATGACTTTGAGAGGTACGAGCTTCACAAATACGGGAGTTTTCCTCGCAATTCTGGTCGGATCATTTGTCGGCGCACTGATGAGTATTGTTACTGAATTTTACACGTCGATGGGAAGAAGACCCGTTAATTCAATCGTTCAACAATCGAGCACGGGAGCCGCGACAAATATCATCGGTGGTCTTGCAGTCGGAATGGAATCAACTTTGGTTCCGACCCTCATTCTTGCAACCGGTATTTATATGTCTCACTATTTTGCCGGTTTATACGGGGTTGCCATTGCAGCCGCGGGAATGATGGCGACAACGGCGATGCAGCTTGCGATCGATGCCTTTGGACCGATCGCCGATAACGCGGGCGGGATTGCCGAGATGAGTCAGCTTCCAAAAGAAGTCAGAGGTAGAACGGATATTCTGGATGCGGTTGGAAACACTACTGCCGCGACCGGTAAGGGCTTTGCAATTGCATCAGCGGCTCTGACGGCCCTGGCATTATTTGCGGCGTATGTCGGTCTTGCCGGAATTGATTCGATTGATATTTACAAAGCAGATGTTCTTGCCGGTTTGTTTGTAGGCGGAATGATTCCTTTTATCTTTTCTTCGCTTTGTATTGCTGCTGTAGGAAGAGCGGCAATGGCGATGGTGATCGAGGTCAGACGGCAGTTTAAGGAAATTCCCGGGATCATGGAGTACAAAGCGAAACCGGAATACGACAAATGTGTCGCTATTTCGACACAAGCATCGCTCAGAGAAATGATGCTTCCGGGCGCCATTGCACTTATAACACCCGTCGCCGTTGGATTTATTTTCGGACCGGAAGTTCTCGGCGGTCTTCTTGCAGGTGTCACGGTAACCGGCGTCCTCATGGGAATGTTCCAAAACAATGCCGGAGGAGCCTGGGACAACGCCAAAAAGTCATTTGAAGCAGGCGTCGAGATCAACGGCAAAATGCAGTACAAGGGAAGCGATGCCCATACGGCAAGCGTCACCGGCGACACCGTCGGCGATCCATTCAAAGACACCTCGGGCCCGTCGATGAATATTCTTATCAAGCTAATGAGTATTGTGGCATTGATCATCGCTCCGCATATTGCGATTAAGGGTTCAACGCCGCATGCGGAGAAGGCTCCGGTTAGTGTGGAAAGGATGGTGTAGGTTACGGTGGCGAAATCGATGAGCGAATAGTTAATTGTGGATCATGAATACTTTAGCCCGGGCGCACCCACCATTCAACTTGCCCTTAGGAGTTTGCTTTTCTGCTGCCGCTCAGGCTCAACTTTCCCCAGCAATTTAAACTTTCATTAAGGAAGTTTTGCTGCAAGGACATCAACCTTTTCAATAACGGGCGCTTGGGCGAGAAGTTCGGAGGCTTTCTCCATCAAGGCCGCAGCCACTTTGCCGGAGAGATGCGCTTGCCGTCCTGATTCATCTGGGAAAGCGTCGAAGATACCGAATGTTGATTGACCCATGCGGATTGCGAACCAAGCAGTTGTGTCCGGTTCTTCCTCGACAAGCGACAGTCCGCTGTTCAGGAAACTCTCAACCTCCGCCTCTTTTCCGGGTTTTGCTTCTAACCGAACTAGCAACGCTACTGTAACCATAATTTGTCTCCTTATTCAGATTCGTTAGTATACTTTTACTATAACCCCGCCGTACTGTAATCACAAAACCCTAACGGCAGAGATGACGCCGCGGCAGACCGGCTACCGCAAGCTGAAAGAAAACAGGCAACGCGATAACAAAGTCGCTGTTTCGCCCTCACGTCCAATGACTTATTAGCCGCGTTATAAAATGATGCTTTCTCCTAGTCCGAAAAATTTGTAGTTATTCCCGAAAACCTTTTGAAAAATCGAAAAGCCAAGATGTCCGCTGCAATGTGCCGGAGCGACAGACTCAACTTCATATTCTTCCTTCATTCGCTTTGCCAAGCCTTCGATATATTCCCGCTTATACGGTATCAAGTGAAATCCGCCGACAAGAAAATGAATTTTTCCTTTGCGAACTTTTTTAGTTTCCTGAACGATAGTTTCGATCGTGCTGTGCGAGCAACCGGAAATTATTACCTCACCTTTTTCGGTGGCAAACGAAACGGATAACTCGGGTATTCCGATAAACTGCGGGTTCTCCTCAAACGGCGGATATTTGATAAATGTTCCCATCAGTTTGGAAGTCGTCGGAATTATAGTTACGCCGGGCAACACTTCTTTAGCTTCGGTCAGATATTCGATGTCGGACTTCCAAAATCTGCCCGTCGGCACGGTCAACATTCCTTCAACTACGCTCTCGCCGCCGAAGTATTGCCAGTCTTTAGGCAAAGTCTTTGCAATATCCGGTTCAGTTTCACGAAATGGAAATTTGCTTGGCGCACCGAGCGAGAAGAAATCGTTCGGAAGATAAATTTTAACTTTCGGATTAACGCTGAGCAGATAATCAAAACCGCCGATGTGGTCGTAATGTCCGTGCGACACGATGGCAATATCAATCTTTCTCAAATCAATCTTCAGCGATTTGAGATTGCTTTCAAAAACTTTCGCATCAGTTCCAGCGTCAAACAAAATCGTCTTGCCTTTGTACTGCACGACGGTAGAGAAACCGAAATCGTGCTTGAGTCCTGCTTTTTTAGAACCAAACGCATCGTAGGCATTTGTCAGCACCACGCCTGATGAAGTCGGTTTAACTTGCGCTGTGGCTGTAGAACCAACCGTCAGCCCAACGAATATTGCTAAAGTAACGAGAATAGATATTGATCGTTTCATCTTTATTCCGATATTGAAATGCTCGTGCCGCATTTTACCACGAAGCGGCTAACGGCTGAAACGTGGGGCGAAACCGCCACCAAGCCCGCTAAAAGTAACCACGCAAGTTAACAAACAAAGGCGCTGTTTCGCCCTCACGTCCATTGAATTGTTATGCCGCCCATCATGGAAAGAGCCTTGCCGGTTTTATTCACGAAATTTCTCAATTTGGACAGATGACGTTTGCGTGTCGCGCCGTCAGAAACCATTTGCCATTTTTCTTCAACCAGATATTTGTGTAGCGTCGGCGCACGATTTGCTCTGTGCCTGTCGGTTTAATTGTTTCCAGTCCCATCACAACAACAGTATTTTTGTAAAATAGAAAAGTTTCCGGTTCTCGCACGAACGAAGAATAATTGATTGTGCCGTTGCGGATTAACGTAAAGACGGCTTCTCTTCCTCTGGCTATTTCATTACGCGGATTGTTGACGATAAAATCTTCTGCCAAAAGTTTGTTCAACTCCGCGAAATCGCCACGCAAAATCGCATCAGCTTCGGCAAGGTCGAGTTTTCTGATTTCCTGCTCAAGCGTGTCATTCTTTTTCTCACTTTGTCCAAAGACCAAACCAGTAGCGACAAAGACAACGATTATTGCAAGTAGAATCAATTTCATAGTTTTTTCTTTTTTCTATTCTCTCACGACCAACATCACAACGAGAAGCGGCATAACGTTAGTGCTGAGCGGCAGGCCGCACATTTGACACAGTTCTCGTTCCAGAGATAGTTAACCTTACATACTTCACCCGCTGAGTTTCGTGTAATACGTAATCACCTCGGAACGAACACCAGTAGGGTCGACCTTGATAAGACCGCTTCCTTTAATTTCCGTGCCCGGGATGGCGTACCAACACCAAGCGGTGAGGACACCTTCATCTTCTTGGGTGAGCACCTCAGACAGTTCCATAAATGGGTCTGGAACTCGGCCGCCGCAAAGTGAAGCTACTGTCTCCTTTAACTCGCCGAGGTAACTCGAGAATGCATTCCTCGAAACGACTCCGGAATTAGGATCATCGAAGGTGTAGTCCTCCGCTGTTGCCTTTAGAATCGTGTCGGCGTCTCCTTTGGTCCAACCTCCCGCGTACGTGCCTAAATGTTCTGCTGCGTTCATCTTTCTCCTCCTCTAGTCATCTAACGCTCCGGTTCAGCGGCGGCGCGCAGCGCCGTCCGCTGCAACCGGTTGTTAGGCAGCGGCTCAGGGCACCATACGGTTTGGGTGCCCCGAAACGCAGCTACCCGCCGGCTTATTCCTTTAGACGCATGCCATCGCGGTGCCCGCCAGCATAAAGCCAGCCGCCATCCACGTTGACAAATACATTGCTGAAACGCAGCGAGCCAGACTGGACGTCTCCCATGCGCACCGTGCGTCCCTTGCCATTCGCCCGCTCGTCGCCGATCCATTTCCAGGTCTCGTTAATCGTGTAATGCGCAATCGCGACCTCACCCCCCGCATAAAACACAATCTCTTCAGGCTCAACTTCAAGGCTGATCACTTCTTCATTTCCCTTGATGTCGTTCCACAGGGCGGCGATATCCGCCTTCCTCATCAGCTTGGGCGAATTCAGAGCCCAACGCCTGAATTCCGGATGATAAATCGCCATGTGACCGTCGAAGTCATTCTTGCGCCAGGTGGCGTTGCGGGCCTCGACCGCTTTCCATACCGCTTCCTCCCTGAGCGTTAGTTCGTGCGCTGCGTCTTGCTGCGCCGTCACCGCGCCCGGCGCGGTGAACAACAGGAACGCCAACGCGCCCAAGCCCGAGCCGATGAGGCCGATGCCAGCAACTACCCGTACAAGGCGACCGGCCGAGCTGTTTACGAACTGAGCGAAGCGCGATCGAACGAAGGACTCATTGATACCCATGGGCGTCTCCTTGGCCAACGCTAGGCCGTAATTGGATCTGAGGTCTAGAGCGCTGCCTAACGCCCTTAATAATGGGCACAGTCTGTGTAGCGCGGCTTGTGACAGAATGGCGAAGCCATTCACAAGCCGTGCGGAGCAGGATGTGTCCCTGATTGATTTGTTTGTTATGTGTCACCGTCATAACTGCCAGAGTCCGTGTTGGTTACCGCCCTGAATGTAAATCGCAAACTTGCCAAAACCGGGAATTTCCATCGGGGGATGTGCAATTTCTCCTCCAGCACCTACTACAGCCTCGGCCGCGGCATCAATGTCTTCAACCAGTAAGTAAGGTCGAATGACCGGGTCCTCTGATTCGTGCATTGGAGCACGCACTCCGATAATCCCACCATTCGCTAGCGGCGCCGTGCGCGCGTTCCCGAGGCCGGCTTCGCCATCACTGAACATCACACCGTGGAGTTGCGAATAGGCTGCGCACGTCGCGTCAACTTCCGGGGTCACAATCTCAAAATAGTAAACTTGCATGGCTTCTCCAATTTATAAAAGACACATAACGCCAGGCCTGATCTGCTGCTGGAAGCGGGAGCGAGGGACGAGCGGACGCTGGAGGCAGTCAGCTCCAGGCCTTTGTTGGGTGCGGGCTTCGTGGCTACCGATGGGCCCTCACGTCTCCCTCAGACTGACTCGCGAAACTCACGTAGCTCGCGATTGAAGCGCTCTGGGGCTTCCCAAAATGGCGCGTGCGCCACCTGCGGATAGAGCGACAGCTTGGCGTGCCTGGCAAGCCCAGCGATGTGCTGGCCCATACTGGGCAACACAATCACGTCCTGTTCGCCATAGCTCAGCAACATCGGCGTGCGCATCGTGGCAATGACGGCGTCGTTGTTGAGATGGCGCGAGAATAATCCCTGACGCACATACGGCGGGACAATGGTGTTGTAGCCCAGGAAAAAATAGAAATCTTCCGGCGACGGCTCTTCATGCACGCACAACCGCAGGAACGTTTGCAAGGCTGCGACGCTTTCTCCGACGTTCTCCGAAAACAGCCCCGGCGCCGTGGCCAGAAAGTCGGAACCAATAAAGCCGGCTTGCAGGAGCGGGTCGCCCAGCCGCGATATTGCCCCCACCCAGTTGGTGCCGGCGATATGGGCCTCGCCGTAGTGATGCACGTAGTCCGACATGATGACCCCGCCATACGACCAGCCGCTCAGCACGGGGTGGTCCAAGGCGAGGGTGGTGATGACGGCATGCACGTCGTCGGCCCAGAGTTTCGCGTCACCATAGACGTCACGTGGTGTTTCCGACAACCCGTGGCCGCGGATATCCAGCGCCACCAGCCGGAAATCATGTGCGAGATCGGCATGCAGTTGTTTGTTCCACGCCAATCGGCATTGCGAGAAGCCGTGGAGGAAAAGGATGGACTTGCCGTTCGAGTTCCCCATTTCCTGCACGTGGAGCTTCAGCCCCCCTCCACCAGTCACGGTATACGTTTTCATAATACTCCCTCCTAAGGCTTGAAATGGTTTGCACTTGCGAGAATTACACCGGACACACAAGGCTGTTGGTCAGCCGCACGTACCGAAGCACCGTTTAGGATAACCGGGCGGGGAGTAATCATTGCAGAGCAAAGCGAGCCCACCGCGCTTTCCCGCACCGGTTCATCCGTTTGTTATCCGGCGTTCGAGTTAGACGATCGAACGAACGACTGGAACCCACCGTATGCCATCCGTTTTGCATCAAAACCTGAATTCGATGAATCGATCAAATCCGCCATCCTTGGGTCATCCGCGACCTTCTCGTTTGCCAGGTCACGTGCTTCACGAGAATCAAAGACCACCCATCCAAACACGATGGTTTCATCCTCCGTTGCAGCTACGAGATCAGTGAACGAGCGGGTCCCCTCCAATTTCAGATCGTCACCGACATATTCCTCGTAGTCAAGCGCGCCATGTTCCTTCCAAATCTCTGCAACTGCTTCAACGACACGCTTGTAATCGTTTAGGCGATCGCGTGGAATGGGAAGGACGAATCCGTCGATGTAATTTGCCATACCTGCTCCGATCGTGGTAATTGAATCTCGTATTTTCAGCGGGATAACACCTGAGTTAAGCCGGCCAGCGCAGTGGCGGCGATTGCGTGCAAGCGTAACGCAGGCACGCAGGAGTCGCCCCGAAGCGGGCTCGCCTTGAACGAATAGTTAGACCGCTGCTCCTTGCTGCTACTGATGATCCTTGGCAATTTCCGCTTCACTTAACCGTAGAAAGCGCGCGGCATTGTTGTAAAGGATGTCGCGCTTTTGCCCCGCGTCCAGGAAGGGTGCCGTCTCGATGGACTTAATTGCTTCGCCAATCGCATCCGGCCAGTACATCTGGTCGGACCCGAACATGATCCGCTTGATGAAACCGGCATCCACCATGCGCCTCAGCGCATCGTGGAATTGCGCTCGGGGAGAGATCCAGTTGTTACCGGCAACATCCACATACAAGTTGGGATGCGTAAACATCATTGCGATCATTTCGTCTACTAGAGGCGAGGCGTAATGCATCACGTAGATGCGCAGTTTGGGATGCTTGCGCAGCACGTCCTCCAGCAGGAACGGCGAACCCATGCTAGCGCGGTAATCCTCGTAGCCTGGGAAGCGCGCCGCCGCCAGTGGGCCTTCGCCAAGGTGGATCGCAACCGGGATATCGAGCTCTTCGGCAAGGGCGAAATAGGGTTCGTAGCGCGGATCGTCGGCGCGATGGCCCCGGTATTGGATGTAGACCTCGCCGAGCACAGCCAGCTGGCCGGCAGCGTGCAAGCGACGCAGCTCCGCGATGGATTTTTCCTTACGTGCGCCGAATGCCACTCCTGGCAGGATCGTGTTCGGCGCCGCCTTGCGCCAGTCCGCAACCATCTCCACCGAACCCTCGGTCACCGCACGACGCACATTGTGCTTACGTAGGGCTGCAATGCTTTCGCGTAGCAGCGCCGCGTCATCGGCGGGAGCATAGATGGGATGCTCGCAGGTCGCGAACTTGCTGAAGTCCAGTTCCTCGGCCGGATCGATGGTCGGAATCAGCACGCGCTGATCGCCAGGACAGGCCGGTGTGCCGGGCGGCAGTCCGGCCATCAGGAAGGCGTGCAGGTGCATGTCGATAATCGGGAGCTGCTGGTCCGCAAACGCTTGCAGGGGGCTAAGGAATAACGCAAATAATATGAAAGCGTTGGTTTTCATATGGCACCTCTGAAGGGACGTGGAGGGCTTTGTAGCGGTATAACGGCTGAGATGACGTGGGGCGAAACCGCCGACACGCAACTTTGAGTTCACCAAAAACCTCGATAATAACGTAGCTGTTTCGCCCTCACGTCCATTGATTTGTTCGGCTTGTCTTTATCTTCAGCACGTCCTTTCTGAAAAAGCGACGTTCGTTTCCGCCACAAGCCAATAAAATATATGTTTTACTACTAAGCCGCAGACTGTGTTCCGGCACTGGTCTTGGGAAGTCCTATTGCCATTTCTTCATTTATTTCGTGATACTCATTTTGGCTGAAATCGCTTGAAATGCCTTCCAACCAATTTTTAAGCGATTTGACCGAATCCGCTTCCCAAATACAATAAGCGGTTTTTTCGTCTTTACTCGGCGTGCAAAGATGCAGCTTCAAATTATACGGAAGATTCGACAATTCCTTCTCGGCTGCTGCCCAGAATTTATCAGCATTTGAAATGTGATGTTCAACTGTTACAAACATATGCTTTCTCCTTATTAATTTAATCGTGGGAGACCAATGTTAATTGCGGGAAACTAATCATTTTCGTGGTTGCGCCGGATTATATCATACAAATCTTTTCTTCGCAAATCTTGTTTGTTCGTCCCCATTCTTTCGCTGTTAATCACTTGTAAAAATTCCTTATTATTTGAAAAATTGATTCCAAAGAATAATAATGATTAGCAAATACGGTAATTAAAACGTCAATTAGTCTTTGCCGCTTTTTGAAAATCGGCGACAAAGAATATTCATTAAATATTCAATTACAAGTAAGGAAATAAAATGTCAGAAAACGGTTTAAGAGTGGTCGCCAGAATCAAGGCAAAGCAGGATAAGATTGAAGAAGTCAAAAAACTTCTCAGCGGATTGATCGAGCCGACGTGCAAAGAATCGGGTTGCGTAAGCTACGAACTACTGCAAAACCGACAAGACCCGACCGATTTTACATTCGTCGAAGAATGGGTGAGCGACGAAGCTTTTGGCGGGCATTTTGAAACCGATCATATCAAAAATGCTCTTCCCCAATTGCCCGATCTTGCGGAGAAAGAACCTGATATTCGCACTTATACTGTTGTCGGTTGATGCTGCACGCTAAAAATTTACAATTTTATGCCGAACGGCTGAGATGACGTGGGGCGAAACCGCCACCAAGCCCGCTAAGGTTTAACGGACAACGCGATAACAAAGTCGCTGTTTCGCCCTCACGTCCATTGATTTGTTCGGCTCGTCTTTCTTTTCAAGAGGTTCTTTTCCTTCGCCTAAGATCTTTAAATACTCATCGGCTTTATTTAACAGTTGCGTTCTCGAACAGCTATTTGTTCGCAACTCGTTTTCTTTGCCGTAGGCGAAGACTATATAACTCTCGCCTTCTTTGAAATCGTAATTACAACTCGAATTGCTCGCCGTTCCGTCAGCATTTCTCGTCTCATCTGTTACTAAGAAAATCTCTTTCGGCGTTTCACCTTTCCACCATTGCTCGACTTGAAATTTGACAATCTTCGTTTCGTAATCAATGCCTTTGGATTGCATAAATTCATTAGGAATGCCTTTGCGATATTCAAAACCAACAGCTTTTCCGACGAAAACCATTGTTGAATTTTTAACCCTGTATTTAACTACATCTTCCAAAGTTTCATTCGGCGAACTAGGACAACCACAAGCAAAAACTTCAGCTGCGCTTAAAAGCAAGCAAATGACAACTGAAACTAACGTTTATTGTTTATTTAGAAGAAACATAATTTTTACCACAAAGAGCCGAACGGCCCGCGCATTACCGGCCCAGGACTGCGCGGCACCTTCGTTCAAGGTAAGCGAAATCGGCTTGCGGAGCATCCAGGGCCGAATTGATCGATCCGCCCTGGGTCCGCGTACATGCGCTTGTTATGCAAGGCGTAGCAGTGCTCTCTTCGGTGCATCGTGTTGTTCCTAGCCGACGCCTCGCGCCCCAGCTGCTCCAATCCTTAACCGGACTCTCTCAGAAAGGTCACGAGGCGCTCGAGAAATTGAGGATGGCGGGGTGCCGTGTAGTGATCGGTGTCTGGAATCACCTCTGTCTCCACCGCATCTGCCATCTCGCGACCCATGGCCCGCACCGATGGCGCCATTCCATCCTGTGCACCCACGATAACTAAGATCGGCAAACCGGTCCCACGTAGCTCTGTGGCCGTCACTGGACGCTCTCCGCACCCGGAGCGCCGCGGCGAACTGCTTCATCGCCTGCGCCTGCTCCTCAGGAGACGGTTGGGGAGCGTCTTCCGCATCAAGGGGACCGGGTACGCCCCGCGAGCGAGCGAATCCGCCACGGCTTGACAGTCTGCGGGCGAAAGCGTATCGACAGGATTATCGACGGCCCATCCCCCGAAGACGACGCTGCGAAACCGGTCGGGGTGCCGAACCACAAGTCGACTGGCCTTGTTGGCTCCACGTGAATACCCGACCACACGCGCGCGTCTGATCGAGAGATGGTCGAGAAGCCGGACCGCGTCCTTGATGTCTTCCTCGCCGTACTGCTCGGGGTCACGGGGCTTGTCACTTCCGCCGTGCCCTCGACTGTCATAAGCGATGGCCCTGAACCCGTTGTTGACCAGTCCAGCGATGATGCCCTCTGCTCCCACGATTCAATCCGTGAAGTAAAGCCGTGCATGAGCAATACGGGATCGCCGGTGCCCTTATCGATGTACCGGATTTGAACGCCGTTGGAGTCGAAGAACTGCGCGTCCTCGGGCGTCTGAGCCGCCGCTGGCACGGAAGAGAAAGAGCTCAGAAGTGCGATGTAGAACGCTATTTGTACTGCTGTCCGGATCCATCGTGGACGATACTGCGGGCCCGCAGAATGGTATTCAAACATTTTCTCTCTCAACATGGTATCATCATTGGCGTCGATGTGGGCTGTGGACTGTTTCATGGCAACCTCCATGTTGTAGTAGCGATTTTCGAATGTTTTCAAAACTAGTGTGACAAGTGCCAAACTCCTCACTTACGCATAACTCCAGCAGCTTGCTCTGCGGGTTGGAAACATAGTTCGCGAAAAAGTCGGCCCCGTGTTCCGCGAGGCCCTGAGCACTAATGAAGGGATCGTGCCAATCCGGCGCAAAACCGACGCGGCGCGCAATGTCATCGAGAAAGCCACGCTCCCATCGCCGAAGCTCGACCGTCAATTCCCGCTCTTTCTCGAAGCCCCCTGGGTGAAACCGCAACAGCCCGCCGTTGCCGGGCTGTGCGTCCGAGAAGTAGTAGCCGAACTTGCGCTTGGAATCCTGCGGGTCGTGTTTGACGAGATCGAACTCGGGGTTGGCGATCATGGTGACGAAGCGGCAATTCGGCCGGAGCAGCGAGTGGATCCGCCGAAGCGCTGCCTCGATTTCCTCCGCACTCTGCAGGTAGTGCACCAGGTGGATCGCCGTGACGACCTCGAAGGAGCGCTCCAGCTCCAGCGTGGTGACGTCGCCAACGCGGTATTCGATGCCCAGGGGTTCGCGGACCTCCGCGGCTTCCGCCTGCCGAATCAACATCGGGGACAGATCGACACCCATCACAGGGTCGGCGCTGCAGTCTCTGCGGAAGCGCCGCGTGTAGAAGCCGTTCCCGCAAGCCAGGTCGAGCAGCGACTTCCCTCGGATCTCCCCGAGCGTTCGGAAGATCACCGGATCCTGGCAGTGTCGGTGGTACAACGCCATCCGCGCCATGCCCTCTTCGAAGATCGAGGCGGTCTCGTCGTACTGCTCCCGGACGCCATCGTGGTCGTAGCCGTTTGTATCTCGCCGTTCCATCACTTTGTCCTCCGTCAGCGCCCGGCCTCAGCCCGGTCCAAGAAGTGGGTCACCTTGCCTGGATAACGTTCAGCATCAGCGGCGGCGCGCAGCGCCGTCCGCTGCATGCTGTTGTTGGGCCGCCCATCCCTTCCAGCGGTCACGATCGTGGGCCCCACAGGATGATTGCAGAACCGAGAAGACACACTACTGCTCCTGCCGCGTCCCAACGGTCGGGCCGCGTGCTCTCGACGATCCACAGCCACAGGAGCGAGGCGACAATGTAGACACCGCCGTACGCCGCAAACGCCCTTCCGGCTTGGGCAGCGTCCACTCGAGTCAGGCATACGGCAAAGAGCACAAGACTCCCGATGCCGGCCACGGTCCACCAGGGCGAGCGGCCCAAGCGTAACCAAGCCCAGAACGCGAAGCAACCCGCAATCTCGAAGACGGCCGCAAGTAAGTAGAAGCCTGTGGTGGGAAGAAGCCTCGTCATTTGTCGTTGGTCGATCCGGGGATGGTGGTGTCGAGGAGCGTGGATAGGAAGTCCTCGGTCCCTGCTGGCCCTGTCACTTCGAGCCACACCGGCCCCTTGCCAGGTTCGACGAGCAGAAGGAAACGCAGGAACCGGCAGCAACGGTGCTCCGCCTCGATGACGGCGGCAGCCTCCGTCACCAAGTTGGACTGGGAATCAAACCGCCAGCGAAAGCCTCCGGGGATGTTCTCCTTCGCGCTAGCCCTGGCCAAGAGACCTGGAAGAAGTCCCTCGCGCATCGACGCAACTTCATCCCGCGTCAGAGTGCATGCGATGGGTTGACTCGTGCTGTCCTCACGCTGTCGGTTCATTCGCGCTCCTTGTCGGCCCAACGTTTGAATTAACCGGCGCCAGCTTAGCTGGCGTCCGAGTTGAAGGAATTGTTAGGCCTCAGGCTCGGACCAAACGCCGAACTCATTGTCGCTCGGCTCAGTGAAGTGGAACCTGCGGCCACCCGGAAACGAAAAAATGGGCTTTACCACTTCTCCGCCAGCAGCCACGACCTTAGCGAGCGTGTCCTCAAGATGCTTACTGTAGAAAACGATGAGAGCACTACCTTCGATTGTGTTCGCGGCCAACTCAGACTTAAAGAAGCCACCATCAAGGCCTTGATCTGAGAACGCGGCGTAGTCGGGCCCATAGTCCTCGAATGTCCACCCGAACGCATCTTGAAAGAAGCGCTTCGTCGCACTCAGGTCTCGTGCGGGATACTCGACGTAGTTGATTTTTTCGTGTGCTGGCATATCTGTCTCCTGAGGCCTAACAATAATTATGTTTCATTTGACCAATAACTCACAAAATATGAGTGTTATCGGTCATAAGTCCAAAAATTCTTGTGTTCGCTCAAACATTTGAATACTATCACCAAAAAAGATTTATCTCACCAAAATCTTATGCGAAAACCAAAACTCCTCAAAAGGGTTAGCGAGCCATACACGTCCGGCACCTCAGCCGGCAGACCGAAAAATCTTACCGTTATTACATCAGGGACTTTATCCTTTTTCATAAAAAGCGGCACCCTTCTGAAATGGGTGCGCGGGAAATAAGCGCATATCTAACGTATCTCGCGGTCAAGAGAAATGTTGCGGCTTCAACGCAGAATGTTGCTTTCAACGCAATCCTCTTTCTTTACAGGAACGTTCTCGGCATCGAAGTGAAAGGAATCGATAATGTCGTACGCGCGAAACGGCCGAAAAGACTTCCCACCGTGTTTACGGTGAGCGAAGCCAAATCGGTGATTCGCAATATGGAAGGAATACCGAGAATTGTAGCTGCTCTTCTTTACGGATCAGGCCTCCGGTTACGGGAAGCACTAAAGCTCCGTGTAAAAGATATCGAGTTCGAGATAAAGTCGATAACCGTGCGATGCGGCAAGGGCGAAAAAGACCGAGTCACGCTTTTACCCGATTCGTTGATTCCGGCTCTCAAATGTCAGATTGCATTCGTCGCGAATTTGCATGAAGAAGATCTCTCAAACGGTTTCGGGTCCGCTCCGATGCCTAATGCGTTGGAACGCAAATATCCGAATGCTGCAAAGACACTTGCCTGGCAATATGTTTTTCCCTCTACAAAGATCTCAAAATCGTTTGCGGGCGGCCGCAGGCGTCGGCACCACGCTTCGCCTAGCACTGTGCAAAGAGGCGTAAAAACCGCGATCCGGAAAGCCGAAATAAACAAACATGCGAGTTGTCATACTTTTCGGCACAGTTTCGCGACTCATCTACTCGAAAAGAATTACGATATCCGAACGGTTCAGGAACTCCTCGGACACAAGGACGTGCGAACAACACAAATATATACTCATGTCACCAAAAGAATGAACTCAGTGCAAAGTCCGCTCGATGCCGAATAAGAGACTTCTTGATATGCAGTTTTCGATGGAGGAATTTTGAAAAAGCGTGGGAGTTTGGGTTTCGCAGATACAATACGTGAACATTCCTGAAATTTGTCGACCTCTCACATTCGCATCAATCAAGACCCTGCTTTTCGCTTTTCAGGCGCTATTAGTTCCGAACTTGACTAAAACCCCATACGGGTTGAGAATTGACGCATAAACTGCAATCTGAGTCTATGGGGCATTTTGGATTTTGTCTTGATGCCTACCCCAACAATCTAAGATCTTGAAGGAGACAAAGAATGATAAACATCAAATATTTCGTTTTAACTTTAGCGGCGGCCTGTCTTTTCGCGGCCTGCCCCGGACCGGACAGTAGCGCCCCGTCGAATACCGAAAATGCGAATGCCAACGCGGCGGAACCAGCTGCCGCGCCCCCGACCAAAGACGCTCTTATGACACTTGAAAAAAGTGCATACGAGGCCTGGAAAACTAAGGACGCTAAATTTTGGGATACGTTTCTCGCCGATAATTTTGTCGGCTATGGACAGGGCGGAAAGCTCGACAAAGCTTCGGCCACCAAGGAATATACGGGTGCTGAATGCGACGTAGAAAGCTATGCGCTTTCAGATGAGACGATGACGCCGCTTGGATCGGACGCTGCGTTTATCACATATAAGACAACCGTCGAAGGAACCTGCGGCGGCCAAAAATTGCCGGCTAATAGTTGGGCAGTCGGCGTATACGTTCGCGAAGGCGACGCGTGGAAAGGTGCTTTCCATGCCGAAGCTCCGGTCGTGGATCCAAAAGCCCCGGCAAAACCGGCCGCTCCGGCCCCAGCCGCGGAAGCGAAGGAAGGCGAGTCAAAGCCTGACGCAGCAACCGATGCTTTGTTCGCTGTCGAGAAAAAAGCCTGGGACGACTGGAAAGCCGGTAACGCAAAGGGACTTGACGAATTTGCGGGTAAGGACATGACTTCGCTCTCGCCAAATGACGGCTGGACGACACGTGATGTAACCCTCAAACGCTGGGCCGAACCGTGCGAGATCAAATCGGTTGCGCTTACCGACCCGGCTAGTATCGCCCTCGGCAGCGATTACGCTTTGCTGACGTTCAATTCGTCGGTTGACGGCAAATGCGGCGGTCAGAGCGTACCGGCCGAAAGGGGAGCGACGATCTACGCCAAAGAAGGTGACGCCTGGAAAGCGATAATGACATTCGGAACACCGGCGAGCTAGCAGCCGGAATGCCGTTTGACATGTCAAATAGCCCGGGGTCAGGCCCGATCGGTGTCCCCGGGTTCCAAAATTACCCTTTTCCATTGAACATTTATCGGTTCTTTCGGCCTTGATTGAAATACACAACCGATGACTTTAAAACGGGAAAAACACCGGAACGAAAAGAACGAGCGCAATGAGTATAACGATTGTCAGCGGCGTACCTGTCTTGACATAGTCCCAGCTACGGTAGCCACCCGCACCCATTACTAATAGATTTGCTTTGTGGCTGAATGGCGTCATAAAGGCGGCTGAGGCGGCGAGCGCGACACCCATCATCAGCGGATATGGCGATACTCCGACTGCTTCGGCGGTAGACAAAACCACAGGCGTCAGTAAAACCACTGCCGGTGCACCATCGAGGCCTTGGCTTAGAAGGCTTGAGAGGACGATCAGGGATGCAAGTACCGCGTAAGGTCCGAGAGGCCCGGCAACAGACGTTACGGTTTGAGCCATGAGAAGTGCAGTTCCACTATTTTCCATCGCCGCACCGACCGGGAGAACCGCGGCAACGAGGAAGATCGCGCGCCATTCAATGATTTTGTACGCCTCTTGCATCGTCAGTACGCCCGTTAAAACAACAAATGTCGCGGCTGTAAACGCCGCCACGTGAATCGGCTGGAAACCGGTGACAACAAAGCCGACCATCAATAATAAACCTCCTATCGCATACGGCGCCTTTTCCCATTTCGGCTCGCTATCAGAAACTTCTGACAGCACAAGCAAATCACCATCGTTTGCTAACCTCCCGAGCGCACCGCGCTTACCCTGGATAAGTAAACCATCGCCAACTCTGAGCAAGAGATTCGAAAGGTCATCTTTGATCGATTCACCTTCACGCCAAACGGCGAGCACCTGAAGCCCACGCGTCTGCCTGAACTCGACCTCGGCGAGTGTGTGTCCGTCAAGCGGCGAGCGCGGCGCGATAGTCGCTTCAACTACTCCAACTTCTTCCGATTCCAGACTCGGCGCCGAAACCTGTGACGATAATTCGACATTGCCGATCTTTAAGAGCGTTTTAAGTTTTCCCATTTCGCCGCTGACAAAAAGCTGATCGTCGGCTTGAAAAATATCTTCGGGCGAAACGGTCCAGCGAACCGTTTCGTCACGCAATATACCCAGGATCATCACATTCATCAGCTCGGATACCCGACTATCCGCGACCGTTTTGCCGACAAGTGAAGAATCGCCCGGAAGCCGCAACACTAAAATCGGCTCGTCCCTCAATTCGCTCAGAGCTGAGAGACCGGCAATCTCGACCTCAAATAATTCTGTGTGTTTGGCGAGCGCTGCGATCTTTTCACTTGCCCCGATACCAAAAAGAATGTCGCCTTCCCCCAAAACCCGTCCGCCGACGCTTTTTGTGTGCCATTCGTCACCCTGCTCGATCGCCATCACGGAGACACCGAGTTTTTTTCTAAACCCATAATCGAGGAGAGACTGGCCAATGAGCGGCGACCCTGCGCCGAGCCGCAGCTTGACGCCGCTGAATCCTTTTTCACCAACATCGAGCTGTTCGGCGGTCGTATCGTCAAAATCCACTCCCTGCACCTGAAGCAACTCCGTGAGCCGCTCCTTGCTTCCTCCGACAAGAAGTTCGTCGCCGATCCTGAGTCGTGTTTCACCGGAGGGCGCAAGGATCTGCTCTCCCTGTCGCAGGACGGAAACGATCTGAATACCGAGCGCATTTCAAATCCCGTTTTCGGCTATCGAAATTCCCTCGATTGGGGAACCCGCTGGAATGCGGATAGTAAAAAGCGACTCCTCGAGCCGGTAAAGGGTTGCGAGTTCGCGACCCGTGTCCTCTTCGCTGAGCTTGGTATCGGGCAATAAACGGCGACCGATAGTGACCATATAGACCACTCCAAGCACCAAGAGCAGCGCACCAAGGGGCGTAAAATCAAAAAGCTCAAAAGGCTTGAGGCCTCGCTCTGCAAGCATCGAACCAGCAAGGATATTCGGCGGGGTTCCGACGAGCGTCGTGGTACCGCCAAGTATCGCGCCGAAAGAAAGCGGCATAAAAATCTTTGATGGCACGAGTCCCGCGCGCCGGCTGAGGCTTGCGACGGCGGGCATCAAAACAGCCGTTGCCGCAATATTATTCATAAACGCCGAAAGCACGCCGGCGGTTATCATTATCGTAATCATCAAGGGAAGTTCACGACCTCCGACAAACCTGTGTATCCACGCCGCGACGATATCCGCTACGCCGGCATTCATCAGTGCACCGCTGACGATGAATATGGCAAGCATTGTTATTACGGCCGATGATGCAAACCCGGAAAAGGCGTTATTCGGTGCTACATATCCGGTAAGAACTAATATGACGAGCCCGAGAAAAGCAGTAAGATCGATCGGCAATTTTTCGGTAAGAAACAGCACGACCATCCCGATTATAATGATTAGCAGAAATGCGATCTCAAGATTCATTCTTTCCCTTGATGTGACTCGGAATTTGGATTTTGAGAACAGTTTATATCAGAATCTCGGGTTTAAGTAGCGTTGGGATTATCATCTACAATCAAACCGCCGTCAGCCGTCAGAAAAACCGGAAAAATGTGAGTTAGTTAAAAGCCTTCACCAAACACTTTTTGATCCAAAGTCAGTTATTCGCCCTCTGTTCGCGCTGCGCTCCATGGCTAAGTTTTTCCCAAGTGTGATAAATTTTTCTAATGCGAACGATAATAGTCCAGTCCGGCCAGCGCGAAGAGCTCATTGATATTACCCGTGAAGTTTCCAAGCATTTACCTGAAACGGGCGAAGGAATATGTGTTCTTTTCATCCAGCATACGACGTGCGGTTTAACAATAAACGAAAACGCAGATCCAGACGTCAAACACGACATTCTTCTATTCCTAAAAAATACGATTCCGCAATACTATGAGGGATTCAAGCATTTTGAACACAATGCCGATTCGCATATAAAATCTTCGCTAATGGGTTCAAGTGTGACTATTCCATTTGAAGACGGAGAATTGCTTTTAGGTCGCTGGCAGGGGATTTATTTGTGTGAGTTTGACGGCGCGAGGACAAGAAATGTTATTGTGAAGATCATCTCATAGCTCTGTCAAATTACCTCTCGAAGTCAATCCAGTTTCCATTCCAGTCGTAAGTTTCAAGGGAAGCAAAGCGTTTTTTATAGTCGTAAAACGATTCCCCTGCATAAGCGTAGCCGTGATAATAGAGCTGCTTTCCACCCACGACTGCGTATTCAATTTCCTTTAGCATTGTATAAATTCCTAAGCTTCGCGGCGCATTTGCGGGATCAAACATTGCGTACGTCGAGGAAATGGAAGCCGCACCTTTATCAAAAAAACTTACAGCGATAAGGCTTTTGTCTTCATTGTAAACGCAGATTTCGAATGATTCGCAAGGTGTGCTGGCTGCATCCTTATCAAAAAAATCGTAAATAGAATCAGGAGTAAATTCGTTGAAACGCTTTTTATGCAGTTCAAACAATTCGATTTTTTCTAGATCGATCTCGATGGGTCTGATCACGACGCCGAGATCAGAATTCTTGCGTAAAATGCGTCTTTGGCTTTTGGAAAACTCAAATTGATCGAGTCGGATTCGAAGGGGTAACACGAAACGGATCTCAAATTTAGATGGCGCCAGATTGTAACGAAAAAATCGTCTTCCGAAATGACGCCAACCTTCAGATAGAAGCTGGTCCATTTCGCTTGGCGATACTTCGGATGCTTCAAAACTCTCGTTAATAAATGAAAAGCCTCTGGATAGCACGTATTTTATTTCGCAGTTTTTTTCCTTTCGACCAATACCTCAGGGTTCTCTTTTGCAAACTGTTCGCCAGGCTTTGAATCTATTTCGCCGCGAAGCGGTTTCGTGCCGACATTTGGTTTGAAATTTCCGTTGATATCATACAGACGCCTATACTGTGCGGAGTTTCTGATAACTCCCTGTACATAGCCTTTCGTTTCTCTAAAAGGAATTTCTTCGACAAATTCATCCATTTGAAGCGGTAATTCATTTCGCCAACGAACGACACGCCCCGGACCCGCATTGTAAGCAACCGCCATATACTCGATCCGGCCATATTTGCTCAACTGCTCGCGCATGTAAGCGGTTCCCAATTCGATATTCAAACTGGGATTGAAAAGCGTTGAACCATAAATCGTCGAAGAATCGGTCGTACTGTATTTCCGCGCCATTGCGCGCGCAGTCGGCACAAGAAGCTGCATCAAGCCATAGGCGTTTGCGCCGGATTTTGCGTTTGGATCGAAAATCGTTTCCTGCCTGATAAGACCGGCAACCTGATAGGGATCAAGATCGCGTTTGGCTGCCCAAATTTTTATATCGTTCCAATGTGTGAGCGGGTAGAAGATCTCCCATTCTTCACGTCCCATTTCCTCTGGAAACATCTGAGAATAATCAGGATAGCTCTTCGCGAGTGCTAGAAGCGCGCGAACGTTATCGCCTTTGAAACGATAATGTTTGGCAAGCGCCAGATTTATTTTCGGGCTATTGTTTGCCGTTTCCTTAGCCGCTTCCAGTTCGTCAATTGCCCAATCAAATAAACCGACCGTGCTGAGTTCTTCACTCTTATCGGCCCGCTCCAATTCTTTAGCGGTCGCGGTTTCTGCAGCAACCGAAACGACCTTCATATTTTCAACCGCCTTTGGAATCGAGGAATTTACAGGAAACTTAAAGTCCGATTGACACTTCCCGTTCCGGCGAAGTATTTGCAAACGATCCAATCCCAAATATCCGTACCAATTTGCACCATAACGATACACAACGGCGTCATATAGCGCGCAGGCTTCATCAATCTTCCCGGCGAGTTCGGAGTCACGAGCAGCCCAATACCCGGCTTGCCCGCGATAAGAATTATCTTCGTGGACATAACGCGCGAGGTGATCGGTGAGCATAGTCGATGAAAGCTGATAGTTTTTGCGTTCGTGCTCAAGCCAGGCGAGCTCAAAATGCGCTGCAGTTACCTCGATCGAATTCGGAAATAAATTTAGGGCAGTAGATAAAAAATATGATTCATCTGCCGTACGCCGCTGATCTTTTGCCGCGACTCCAATATCTACAAATGCCTTTGGCGTCAATTCGCTTTGTGGAAATCGAGCCCGCATTTCATCCGCAGTCAATCGTGCATCTTCCCACTCGCGCGCTTTCGCATATCCAACGGCTAATTCGTAATACGCACCCGCTTTGTCAGATGCCGTGATCGGAATCGAATTAAATGCAAGACGAGCCTGGGGCATAAGTTTCGCTCTCGAAAACGCTTTTACTCGTTTAGAATTAATCTCCGGGGTTAATTCACCAGGATTTAAACGGGCGAGCTCGTCAAAAGCTTCGCCGGCATCTTTGTAACGTGATTTACGAAAGAGTTCGTTTGCTCTCGCCAATATTTCGTCCGAGGTTTGAGGTTTCAGGTCCTGTCCCTTTGCGGTAAGCCAGACTTTTGCCTCATCACCCGCTTTTGTTCCGGCACCATAAAAATACACTCGTCGATAATTTTTCAACGCTTCGTCCGGTTTCACCGATTCGCTTCCCTTGGCCACCAGCATCAACGCGTCAGCGTCATTTGCGTCAACGAGAGATTTCAAAACATCCGCCATTTTCAGGGCTTGTCCGGATTTCATCAGGCTTTCTGCCCATAGCAATCGCGCGTTTCTGACCCTAATCGAAGACGGAAATTTTTGAATGAGATCCTCAAATACCTTGATCGCTTGCAGCTGCTGGTTCGAATCCAACAAGGCTTTGCCGCGCATCCAGAGCGCGTAGTCTGCCAAACCGGTTTTCTGGTCGAAGATAGGGGATTCGAGAAGCTGAGCTGCTCCACCCGGATCACCATTCGCCAAACGAATTCTAGCCCTCAACAGTCTCGCGAGAGCAGCCGTTTTCGTTCCCGGAAAGCGCGACTCAACATTCATCACAATCGCTTCCGGCGGAAGATTTCCCTCCTTTGTCATTTTTCGAAGTGTTTCAAGCGCCATTTCCTGCGGCGGTTGAGCCCGGCAACTTATACTGGACAGAATGAGGAACCCTAGACAAGCGGCGCAAATGATAACCAGCAGATATAATCTATCATGTAAAGTGTTGCGAAATAACATATTTTCGTAATTTACTCCGGAATTTAGATGCGAATTTACTTGTGGGATTTGTCTCGTAGAAATCGGTACTTTTTTCAATATTATTCGTCTATACTGTAAACCACTTACAAATTTTTAACAATTTCGAGGTTTGAATGAAATTATCTCTCCACATATTGTTTTTGACTTTTATGCTGACCGCTCAGGTTTTTGCGCAAACGCCAAAACCGGCCGCGACGCCCAATAACGATGACGATGTCGTAAAAATCACAACTACGCTAATTCAATTAGATGTTTCGGTTACCGACAACCGTGGGAAGGTCGTGAGCGATTTGAAGCCGGAAGATTTTGAAGTTTACGAAAACGGTGTGAAGCAATCAATCTCGGCGTTTTCATTTATTTCGGTTGACCGGAATACCTCGACGGCTGCAAAAACTAAAACGGACAAGAACGAGATTCCGCCGCCGCCGATCAGCAATGAGATCAAACCCGAAAGAGTTCGGCGAACGATTGCTCTGGTTGTTGATGATCTGACACTTTCCTTTGAAAGCGTTCATTTTGTAAGACGCGCGCTTCGAAAATTTGTCGATGAACAAATGGAAGAAGGCGATTTGGTTGCGATTATACGAACTGGCGGCGGAATGGGAGCGCTCCAGCAATTTACCTTCAGCAAAAGCCAACTTTCGGCTGCGATTGATAAAGTGAAGTGGAATCCGATCGGCGCTGGCGGGGTGAGCGCTTTTGCGCCGATTGAAGCGACACCGCTCGAACAGGCCAAAGCAAATGGTGCTAGTGTTTCCGACGAAGATATTGCCGATGAGCTGGGAAGATTGCGGGAAGTGAATCAATTCCGAGAAAATATTTTTACTAGTGGAACTCTAGGTGCAATCAACTACATAATTCGCGGAATGAAAGAATTGCCAGGGCGAAAATCCATAATGCTCCTTTCAGACGGCTTTGCCATTTTTTCCGCAGATCGCAACGGATTTCGCGATTCGACGAGAGTATTGGATTCATTACGCCAGCTCGTCAATTTAGCTAATCGATCCTCTGTAGTTGTCTATTCGATTGACGCAAAAGGCTTGCAAACACTGGGCCAAACGGCCGCCGATAATACGAGCGCACTTTCCGCCAACGCGATCGCCCAGCGAATAGCAGATCGGCGAGAACAAAATTTCAATTCACAGGAGGGATTGCTCTATCTTTCAAAAGAGACGGGCGGTTTTGCGATATTTAATAACAATGACATTAACAATGGAATAGAAAAAGTTCTCGACGATCAAAGTTATTACTTGCTTGGCTACGAACCGAATTCTGATACCTTTGATGCGGAAAAGCGCCGATTTAATAAACTCGAAGTCAAGGTAGTACGAAAGGGCCTAACCGTTCGATACCGAAGTGGATTTTTTGGTACTTCCGATGAGAAAAAGGAATTGCCGACGGCAAATGCGACTCCTCAACAAAAGATATGGAACGCGATCAGTTCACCATTTGCCGCAAACGACGTCAAGCTTTCATTAAACACAATTTTTCAGGGTAGTCAGGACAATAAACTCGCGCTGAGCTCATTTGTTCACGTAAATACTAAAGATATGACGTTCATAGACGAGACTGACGGCTCGAAAACATTGGCATTTGACGTTCTGGCGGTGAGTTTTGGAGATAACGGTGTCCCTTCGGGCCAAATCGGAAAAACCTTTACTATTCGTCTAAAACCAAAGAAATATGAAGAAATTGTTCGCGACGGCCTGGTTTATTACTTCACATTTCCGGTAGAAAGACCCGGAGCATATCAGATCCGCGTCGCACTCCGTGACCATGGTTCAAATAAAGTTGGCTCTGCAAGCCAATTCACGGAAGTTCCAAATCTTAAGAAGAAAAAGCTTACACTTTCGGGTCTAGCGATAGAGAATCTAGAATACGAACAATGGCAGAAATTTCATCAAACCGGCGAACGACCGTCAGAGTCTCGCCCGCTGCTCGACGTTTCGCTTCGTAAATTCAATCGCGGCACCGTTCTAACCTATGGCTTTGAGGTGTATAATGCAAAATCCAAAGATTCCCAGCCGGTTCAATTAGAGATGCGAGCTCGGGTTTTCTACAACGGTAAACCGATCTATGAAGGCGATAATTCTCCAATCGTCGTGCAGACGAACCCGGGAATTATTAGTACGAGCGGCGCACTAAACCTCGGTACAGATATGGAACCCGGCGATTACGTTTTACAGATTGTCGTTACGGATAAACTGGCAAAACAAAAAAATCAAATTGCCACACAGTTCGTGCAGTTTGAGATCATCGAATAAAAAAAGCCGCCGACTTAACGTCAAGCGGCTAGTACTTTAATCAGCTGAATATTTTAGACGTTTGCGCCAGGATAGCCGCCGCCAAGTCTCGCCTCTTCACCCTCAGCAAGAGTATTGACCAATTCATAATTGAAATAATCGAATTTCGCCGCAACCGGAGGCTGCACACGCTTATCATACATTTCCCGTGAACGGTCGATTGCTTCTCTTAAACGTTCGTAAAGATCGCTGGATTCGCGTCCTTCTTTCACCTTTTGTTCGTTATAGAGTTTGATTTCCGAGACAAGCAATCTCGCAAAACGTCTCGCGTCATTATGGTAACGACGTTCGGTTTCTTCAACTTCGATCGGTAAATCGACATTTCGGTCCCCAAATCGTGAGCGAGTCGGCGGGACAGATACGGGCTGCTCTACAACAGTTTCGACATGCGATTCCATCGGTTGAGAAGTGGAGTCAAAATCGATCGATCCGACACCGGCCTCTTCCGTCTGCGGCTCCGCGATGCGCGAAGCGTCAAAATGAATGTTTTCAAAACCTGTCGAGTCGCTTTGCGGCTGATGATCCGAAATTGAGTCAAAATCCGAGCTCTCTACTTGGTAGTCGGTTTCAACCGGGCTCTCGAAATAGTCCGTTTTTTCCTCAAAACTCGTTTCTTCAGTGTCCACATCTACCGATGAATCAAATGCCGCCTCATCTTGTTCAAACCCGGAACTTTTAGCTTCCAGATCTGAAGAATCTTCAAATGAAGACGGAGTTTCGAACTGATATGATTGATCTACGTTCGACTGAAAATCATTTTCGGAAGAAAAAGAACGTTCATCAAATGATGAAACATTTGCTTCGTCGGTAGTAGGTTCAAAAGAGGTCGAATAATCGATACTTTCTTCAGATGCTTCAGAATATTCGGACGCAGTCTCAACAGATTCTGAGTATTCGGGAATCACCGTTTCAATCGGTTGATTCCACGATTCGCTTTCTTGATCACTTATTTCTTGCTCGACTGTCTGATACTCATTTTCTGATATTACGGGTGGTGAATATTCTTCAAATTCCGCCGTTGATTCATATTCATCAACCTCTTGAACTTCCGACTCTTCGGAAACATCTGCATCGTATTGTTCCTGAGATCCGTCGTATTGTTTATCTTTGGTCCCCATGGCAGAAGAAGCTACGACGTCAACCGTTAATCCGGAAACCCGCATCAGGGATTCCAGGGCCTCTAGATTAACGCTTCCATCGCCCATTCCGCGGTCTGCATATAGCACCGCAACGCCACGTCCTCGAACCACAAGAGGTATCGCACACATTCCGGATGGCTCGCCAAATCCTAGTTTTTCCAAAAATAACGAGTCATCCTCGTGAATTCCGTAACCACTCTCGACCGTAGCCAAAGTATTAACTGATTCTCCAAGCGAGGTGTTTGCCGTTATAGGGAAATATACCTCTTTCACTACTTCAGGATCAGAATGTCCTTCCGTGCCAAAAACTCTCCAACCCACCAGGTGTTTATTCTTAACGATGAAGAATGCTCCTCTTGAGGTGAACTGCGAAGCGTTATGAACTAATGATTTTAATATTTCCGATTGAGAATCTTTGCCGCTAATTTCATTGATAGCGTCGCGAATGCGTGAGAAATTTGCGGGAGCCTCGGGCTCAACGTGCATTTCCTCAGCTTCAGCGATTGCTGCGGCTGTAATTCTCGCTCCTTCGTCCCGGGCGAGCTTAAGATGTTCGGTAACCGATTCCTGGAAGTTGGCGCCGATCTCTTTCTCTTCGCCGATCTTCTTCGCAAAGTCTAAGATGACCTCGCTTAATTGAGTACGGTGTCGTTCAAATTCCGCGTCAATTTTTTCCTGAAATTCAGAAACTTCCTGCTTCATTTCAGCAAGAACATCTTTTAGATAGCTCTCGAATTCAGTGCGCAGACTTTGTTCGAGTTCTTCACTATTCACGTTTGTTTTCCTCCGTACATTAAAACACAATCTTGAAAGGGGCTTGGCGTTTTGGCTGGCAGTTTGAGTGATTTGTAATTCTTAAGAATAGACAAAGCGACATTTTCCTAAAATGCCACTTTAAGAATTATGACTAATTTGGTGCTTTTCTGTCAAGAATTAGTTTTAAAAGATTTTAAACAGTTTGGGTAACGATACGTGTGCGAACCGTAAAAGTATGTCTTGTTTAAAATTTTTGTTATCAATTGAGCGTTTAGACCATTCCACTTAAACAACAACGACTTCTATATTCTCATCGATTTCGTCATGAATCATGTTTTCGATCGCCATCAGTGTCCCTGTAAGGGAGCTCGGACAGCTCCCACAAGCGCCCTGATACCTTACCTTCAGGGTCGATTCATCAAGACTCAGAACTTCTATCCATCCACCGTCACTTGCCAGGTAAGGTCTAATTCTTTCATCCAAAAGTTCATTTATTGCAACTATCTTTGGATCATCACTAGCAGCTGCGGCGATCGCACCCCCGACAGCTTCCGCCGCATGCCCATTTCCGCCACCATTCGCGTTTTTTACGGATTCCGCCGCCCTGATTGGAACAGCAAGAATTGGTAAAACCTCGTCCCAATCCGCTTCATTCGTTTTCTCGATAGTGATCATTTTGTCCATGTAAAACACGGACACGACATCACCTGCTTCAAAAATCGACGTAGCAAGTTCATCGTCTTTCGCCTCTTCAATCGAATCGTAAGAGTGGGACGACCCGCGGCTGACAGGCTCTCTGAGAATGAATTTCACCGCATTCGGATTTGGCGTTTCTTGTATATCTGAAATTTTTGGCATCTTCTAAAACTTTCCTAACTAACAAACCTTAAAGTTTATAATACTTTACTTTTTTGTCAACATTATAACCAAATTCCCTCTCAATTGCATTTCAATCATGTCGGAAAAAAGAAGAACGCGATGATATCCACCGCGTTCTTCTTTTATTCGTTTCGAATTGCTTAGTCTTCCAGAGCCATTGACGCGTTCAAACGACCCGCATTTTCGACCTTTCCCTTGAGAACATCGAGACTATCGACCGAGCTTAGAAGTCGTTTCCTAAGATCCTGCACATTGATCTTTGGCTCATTTGCAACGATGAGTGCTGCAACACCTGCGACCTGCGGAGTAGCCATAGAGGTTCCAGAGGCCTCCCGATATTGGTCGTTTAACCAAGTGCTCAGTATGTCTTTTCCCGGAGCCGCGATGTGAACGGTCTTGACTCCAAAATTCGAAAACGAAGCAAGCGCATCATCGCGGTCAAGAGCCGCAACACTAATTACATTTGGAAGATCATAGTTTGAGGGATAATGCGGACGTCGATCATTATCGGTGCTGTTATTTCCCGCAGCAGCAATAAATAAAATTCCCTGCTCGCCGGCAGCGCGGATCGCATCTTCAAGGGCTTTCGAATATTGCGTCGAACCCCAACTCGCATTTATCACACGAACGTTCACCCCGGCTTTCTTTCGATCAACCGCATAATTTATTGCTTCGATCGCATTCTTCGTTGTGCCAAAACCGCCTCGCCCCATAAACTTAAGAGGCATAATCTCGACTTTCCAGTTTACACCTGTTACACCCTTGCCGTTGTTACCCTCCGCGCCGATGATGCCCGCACAATGCGTTCCGTGTCCATTTTGATCCATCGGATCACCTGAATTTGCATCGGCGTTATAACCGTACTTGTCGTCAACGATACCTAGCTCGTCATCTTGATATGCCGGGATATTGTCCGGTCTAAACCAAATATTGTTTACCAAATCCTGATGCGCGTAATCCACACCGCTGTCTAAGACAGCAACCACAATGTCTTCGCTTCCCTGAGTTTTCAGCCAGGCTTTGAGTGCGTCAATATCCGCTTTTGCCTTCCCGCCGTTTTGACCGTCATTTCTCAGTGCCCATTGCTCGCCAAACATAGGATCGTTTGGCTCAACTTTTGAAACGTCTTCGCGTAGCAGGTTGCTTTGTGCGGGAGAGGTATTTGAAGGGTCGTCCAAACTAATCTCAAAATTTGGCTCAGCGTAAATAACCAGATCTTTCATCTCACGATATTGATTGGCAACATCTTCGGCGGTCGAATTGTCCAGATCATCGATCGCGTAAAGAGGTTGAACGCTTTCAATTTCGTCTTCAATCCGGTCGTTGCTCATGGCCGTAAGCCGCTGGATCTCTTCGGCAGTAACTTCCGGACGGAATTTCACTAAGACTTCGGGCTCGCTCTCGGTATTCGTCCGTTCAACTGCAATGGGTTTTTCCGCTATCGTGTCTGGGATATCCCCAATCGTTGGTGTAGAGTACGACGACTCCCAGTTTCGAATCTGCCCTGCTAAAGCAGCGATTCCAATAATAATCGCGGCGATTCCTAAATGTATCCAGATATTATATTTATTCATTATTCTTGCTCCAAACTTCTTAGCAAAACCAATTCGTGAAACCTACCTACGAAACAACGACATGATTTGTTTGCTTAAAATTTACCAGGCGAAGCTGGTATTTATCCGCACGATATTCATAGTCGTTGTTATCGGCGTTTAGCGTTATAACCCACCCGCTCGAAATCATCTGCGCAGACAACTCACCATCAGCAGGCGCTCCCAGAGACATATCCGGAAACTCCCTTTCGGCAACGGAAATCGTTTTGATGTCAGCTTCCTGCACATCAATACGTGAAGCCAAATCTTCCTTGGCTCTTTTTACGGCAGTATCTTGATTAAAACTCATTAATAAATTGAAATATTTCGTCTCGGCGTCGCTTATTAACTCAATATTGCTACCTTTTTGCCCATTAGTCAATGGATATTGGAGGCATTCTCCTCGTATCGATCACGTGTCAGCACGTTTCCCTCGTTTTAGCAGCCACATCTGTGAAAGCTCCACAAACGCCGGGACGATGAAAATCGCACACGCAACGCCTAAAATCAGACCGGTCGCAACACGTGTGAAAAATGTATTTTCCCAAATACCGAAAAAAGTCAGCGACCAGTCAATTGCAATCGGGAATGTCGCGAGTATCAACCAAACTCGGGGAAGAGGTTCGACTTCCTCCATCGACCGAAACAATGGATAAAGCGCGAGACCTACAGCTAAACCAAAATAAACACCGAAGCAGCGAGAACAAACTGCAAATTGATGTCCCAACAAATGAAACGAACGCGAAGGCATTTGATGGCAGATGTGGCTGAAAAAGCCATAAATTGGGCTTGATATATCGACCAAATTATCCGCCTTTGCAATCGGTGCCAAAAGAACTAGAAAAACCCATGCCGACACCAAAAATAAAACTACACTCCAAATTTTAAATGATTGTTTTTTCAAACCTTCATGTAAATCTTTCGAAGTGTAGTTTTCTATAGTTTCTGGCATCAAATCCTAATTTCTATTTGGATTGACATTTGAGAGGCTAAACACTTGCATATTGAGGAGCCTTATTGGGAACAAAATCATCAGGAAGATCACCATTGTCCGCACGTAAGTATTGCAATTGCTTTGGTTTTAGCGTAGCAATCAATTCTTTGCGATTCAAAACTTCGATTGGTTTTCCAGTATAAATTTTACCCATCTTCTCGAGGCGTTTTTCGGATAAAATTCCGGAAAACATTAGCAGCGGGTATGTAAAATTCGGACCGTTTAGCTTACGCAATTTATAGAGCCACATTCCGATAGAACCCATACGCCAGGCAGTCGGTCCCCACCAACTATATTGCCCCGGACGCAGGTTCATTTTCCAGCATTTCATCATCAATTGCCACTGCATTTGTGAAAGCTGTTTTGTTTGCGTCACTCCTTTCTCCATCTCCATTCGGGTATCATGCAAAGGAGTAAAGATCGAAGGAATCAAAAATGCAAAGAGACCGCGACGCTCCATTTCGTAAACCACATCAAGCGTTGCCATCGTATCTTCATCGGTCTCATCGGGATTGCCGATGATCAAGGTCATGGCCGGAAACCAGTTGTTCTCGTTAAGAACCCTAAGCCCTTCCAAAACAACACTTTGCCAATGGTCGATCTTAAATGGAACGCCTTTCGTCGGCATAACTTTTCTTGCCATTGAGAGCGAACCCGTTTCCAGTCCGATGAGTGGCGCGAGTGCTTTCTTTTCGGGATGGCTGCTTAGATAGGGAAAATGGATCGGACTTTTCGGCAGCAAAATGTCGGAAAGCTGTTTGATCATTATCGGGTCAACGACCGCCGGAGCAATTGTCGAATGACTTAAAACGTGTTGCTCAACACCCGGTGTGTCCACGATCTCTTTATACAATCCGACCAATGCTTCACGATTCGGAAAATAAAAAGGTGTGTCCGTATGAACCTGTCCCCAAATGAACATATCTTCCGTGGCAAGTGAAATCTGTTTGTTTCCCTCACGCACATTTGCACGAACCGCTGCCATAATTTTGTCTTTCGGAAGATCAATTTGCGGATTCAGATCAGGAACACAGAATTTGCAGCGCCGTCCGCAGCCTGTTGTCATTTCAACAACGCCAAAGGTCGTGCGCGTATCGGGAAACATTATCGAATCACGATCGGTTGGATGTTTAACAACTATTTCTTTCGGCAAATCTTCACCGGCAATTGCTTTTTCAAACAAATCAAGCGTGTCGTTTGACTCACTCCTGCCATCGACGATGCAGTCAATTCCGAGTTCTTCATACATATCGGTTTGAATGATCTGCCAACCGCCGGACCCTCCGACAATAACTTTGAAATTATCGCGGTGCGGATTTGATTTGATCTGCGCAAACAATTCGCGTGAATAGTGCGAATTGATCGGCATTTTTGATGAGCCGAAAATCGAGGTATAAACCCCCGCCGCAAATGTCACTCCCAACGGATTATGTGTTGAAACTGCGACAACTCGTGTGTTTGGACCGACAAATCTTTCCAGATCTTCGGGGAAACAGCAAACTATATCGTCCTTGCTATATTGCCTTTGAAGCGATTTTTCAACCAACCGAACTCCGGCCGGCATATATTTTGCCGATCCGTCATCATAGCGCTCGACCTTTCGCCAATCCGGATATTTTCGGTTGAGAATACTTTCCAACCAAATCGGAAGCGAGGCCATCGCCATCTGGATGAAATAACCTGCGTGATCTATAGCTTCCGTTAAAGGGGCTGTTAAAACAATCAGCTTGCCGCCATCTTTTGGGGCAACGGTCGCTCCATTTAAATCTTGAGCTTCAATAACCGTATTTTTGATAGCAACACTCATAAATAATAATGTCTCCGATGTTGTTATTGGTTAACTTCACTTTTCATATAACAAAGTAAAATTAAACATTAGAACCTAATCACAGCGTTTGGACCGCCCTCGACATGGACAGTATCGACAAAACGAATATTTCTGGTGTCAGTGGTCATAACTACTGAGTGAGTGCGTTTTCCTTCGCCGAAAAACCTGACTCCCCGGAGAAGTGATCCATCTGTTACACCGGTAGCTGCAAAAATTATTCGTTCACCGGGCGCCAAATCATCAGTGTTATATAATTTGTCAGGATCGTCTATTCCCATTGATTCAAGCCTTCGCATAATTTCGTCAACGGGCGGTAACTTCGATTTATCGACACCTAGCCTCTCAGGATCATACACTAATTTCGCTTGAATCTCTCCGTTTAGACATTTCATTGCAGCCGCAGTTAATACGCCTTCCGGCGCACCGCCGATTCCCATGAGTGCATGAATGTTCGTTCCAGCAACTGCCGCCGAAATTCCCGCCGAGAGATCGCCGTCACCGATCAGGCGAATTCTCGCGCCCGCACTTCGCACTTCATTAACCAATTCCTTATGGCGAGGCCGATCTAGCACAATTACAGTTAAATCATCGATTTCCCGGTTTAATGATTTTGCAATTGCTTTGAGATTGTACTTTACCGGTGCCTCGATATCTACAGCTCCGCGACAGGATGGACCAACAACGATCTTATCCATGTAAATATCCGGTGCGTTAAGAAGCCCGCCTCGCTCGGCAGCCGCCAAAACGGCTATCGCATTATTTGCGCCTAGCGCACAGAGATTCGTGCCTTCCAGAGGATCTACCGCAATATCAATTTCAGGATATGAATTGCGAACTTCTTCCGGTTCGCCGCGTCCTCCGAGTTCCTCGCCGATATAAAGCATTGGAGCTTCGTCACGCTCCCCTTCACCAATCACAATCCTTCCACGCATCGGCACCGTATCCATGACCGCTCTCATTGCTTCAACTGCAACGTGATCAGAGTGCTCTCGATCTCCCTGTCCCATAGTGCGGGCAGATTCAATTGCCGCCGCTTCCGCAACGCGAAGAAAATCCAAAGCGAGTTCGTCTGATTTCATGTTTTTCATACAAGTTTTTTTGTAAGTTGTTTCGTCGAAAAATTTGTGATTAATGTGGCATTTTAACACTTGTCTCACCCGCTTTGACAAGTTACCCTTTGCGTATTAAATTTTTAGTTTGATTTTGGGAAGGCTTAGGAGATTTGTTTTAAATGACTTATATAGTTACAGAGCCATGCATCAATTGTAAATACACCGATTGTGCGGCGGTTTGTCCGGTCGAAGCGTTTCACGAGACCTCGGATAGACTTTTGATAAATCCGGATGTTTGTATCGACTGCGATGCGTGCTTGCCGGAATGCCCGGTAGAGGCAATTTTCTCAGATATGTCTTATCCACCGGAATACGAAAACTGGATCGAAGAAAATGCAAAAGCCGAAGAATTTCCGATCATAAGTGCCAAAAAGCCCGCCCTATATGCTGAAGGTTGTAAAGGCCAACCCGAATAATCCTTTAAAAACCGTAAATATTGGGCAGCTCGGCTGCCTTTTTTGCTCTAGTAGCAATTGTAGGCATGCGAAATTCGTTAGCGATTGAAGCTTTACAATAATGGTGCTATTAATGCGTCGAACCCCTAGCCAGTTGGTAGCTATGTAGAATAAGCAAAACGAAGAATCGGAATCGCCTGATCCTCGAAAAGGGAGACGGGATGACGACGAACTCCGTCAAGTCTACAATCATTTGACCAAGACGCAGATCGATTCGATCGCTGCCAAGTATAGCGTAGATATTTTGTAACCGAATCTGAGTATCCCTACGAAGTTGTATTTTCATTGGGAAACGCTAAGATATACACACTTTCCCCTAAAATAAAGACCTCAAATCCCTTACGAACTTGGAGAAATTGGCTCGCGAACTTAGAATGATTTTACGGAATAGAGAATCAGACTTTCGGAACCGAAAATGACAAAAGAAATTTCAAAAGGCAAGAATCCGCAGCAAGTCGAACGATGTTCGGAGTGTGATCGCGAAACAGATACTTATTACACCTTCTTAGGCCCGACAAATGAAACCCGAATCATTTGCTGGGAGTGTCAAATGCGCGACGAAAAAGGCTTTAATACAAAACGAAATTTCAGCCGACGCTCCCGAGGGGGCGTGATCCCCAGATAAATTTACAGGAATGAAAATAATAAGCAGGGATTTCGTTTTACTCAGATCCGGAATTCCATTTATCGCTGTGAAGTAATTTTTTGATTTATGAGTATCAGAAGGATCACGGAATATCCGGAAGAAGTTTTGTCGAAGGTCGGCGCGCCGGTAACTAAGTTTGACGACAATTTAAAGGCTCTTTGCGATGATATGTTTGAAACGATGTACGATGATCATGGTGTTGGGCTTGCGGCGCCGCAAATTGGCTTATCGCTCAGACTATTTGTAATGGACTGCGATGGGATCAAGCTCGTCGCGGCAAATCCCGAGATCATCGAAATTTCAGGCGAACAGAGTTCGCAGGAAGGCTGTCTTTCCATGGAGAAAGTTCCGGCGGTCGTCGTTCGGGCGGAGAAAGCAAAGCTCAGAGCGCAGGATCTAAACGGCGACTGGTTTGAGAAAGAAGCCGAAGGCTACGCTGCACGATGTTTCCAACACGAAACGGATCATTGCGACGGAAAATTATTCATCGATCATCTCCCAAAAATGCGGCGCGAAATGGTCATTAAGAAATTTAAGAAAGAAAAGAAATGGGCTTAGGCTCATTTTCTAAGTTTGCCGGCTCCTACCAAATCCCTGATACCACGTTCTTCCAGCTTACCCAGCAAATTGATGAAAATTTTCGCCGTTGCATTCGCGTCTGCGCTTGCCCGATGGTGGTTTGTCAGGTCAATCGAATAATAATTCGCCATTGTGTTCAAACGGTGATTATCGACTTCAGGGACAAGTTTTCGCGAGAGCCGCACCGTGCACAGGAAAGGATTCGCGATCCGATAATCTGAATGAATCCGTTTTATTTCGTGATTAAGAAAACGCATATCAAAAGAAGCATTGTGAGCCACGAGAACGGAGTCCCCGACAAATTCCATGAATTCTGAAATGACTTCAGAAAACTTCGGTGCGTTCATAACCATCTCGTTGGTAATATTTGTGAGATTCGAAATGAACTCCGGAATTGGCGTTTCGGGATTAACGAGTGTTTGAAATTCACTGATGATCTGACGATTTCTAACTTTGCACGCTCCGATTTCGGTTACACGGCATGGAGGCGTTTTTGCGCCCGTTGTCTCAAAATCAAAAACTACGAACTCGGTATCATCGAGTATTCGATTTTCGAGTCCGTTTTCGACAAGTTCAACCGTGTCATCATTTAGCTGGAGTCTTGGGTCGGTTTCTATGAGATCAGAAATGAGAAGTTTCGCGAGGCCCGGCTCAACTGAGGAGATTTTCATCACCTTATCGACGATCTTCACCGCGGATGCGAATCCTCCTCTCGATTTCAACAGATCGATCGTCTCATTGACTAGAAGGGAGTCGGAAATTAAGTTAGGATACGGAGACATCAGATATAATTTTACCGCTAAAAACAGAAACTTCAACGTATGAATTCAGAAAAAATCCTAGAAAAATTCCGGGAAACCGATGCCCTTCTCGAAGGACACTTTATACTTTCGAGCGGTCTCCACAGCCCCAAATATCTCCAGTGTGCGTTGGCACTTCAATTTCCATTTGACGCCGCAGAATTCGGAAGCGCAATTGCCGAGCGATTTACAGATGCACAAATTGAAACCGTGGCGTCACCGGCGATCGGCGGGCTCGTGATCGGGTATGAAGTCGCGAAAGCGCTAAATGTCAGGTTTATATGGACGGAAAGAAAAGAAGGGATCATGACATTGCGGCGTGGTTTCGGGATAAAAGATGGTGAAAGAATCTTGGCGATCGAAGATGTGATAACGACGGGAGGCTCGATAAAGGAATGTATCGATGTCTTAAAAACTAATGGCGGAAATGTTGTGAGTGCGGCTTCAATAATTGATCGCTCAGGTGGACGAGCTGACGTAGGTATACCCAGAATTTCTTTGGTCGAATTAGACGTTCCGAGTTATCGCGCGGAAAACTGCCCGATGTGCGCGGCTGGAGCGGAGGCGGTCAAGCCGGGAAGCCGTGGAAACTAGCAGAAAAGTTTGTTTCCTTTCGATGGACGATTTGGGTGATTATGTCAGCGATGACGCGCTCGCCATCGAGCCATTACGCGAACTCGGATGGAGTGTTGAAACAATATTCTGGCGCGAGGAAAATATCGATTGGGGAAAATTTGCCGCTGTAGTTATCCGTACGCCGTGGGATTACCAAAATGATCCAGACAAATTTTCGAATGCGCTCGAGCAAATTGAAAATTCAGGAACAATATTAGAAAACCCTTTGGAAGTCGTTCGCTGGAATTTGAGCAAGAGCTATTTGCGGGAGATCGAAGGGAAGGGTGTTCATATTGTTCCTACTGTCTGGGGAAATGATCTTTGTAAACGAAATTTCGGTGAGAAATTGGAGTGAAAAATTTGAAGCCGAAGTGATCATTATCAAGCCGATTATCAGCGCAACGGCCAGACACACGTATCGTCGTCGGGAATTTTTTCCGGAGTTGGCGGAGATTTTCCGCACGCGTAAATATATGGTTCAGCCGTTAATGAAAAATATTGTCCACGAAGGCGAATTTTCTTTATTCTATTTCGACAGAGAATTTAGCCACGCAATCTTAAAACTCCGAAGCCTAAAGATTTTCGTGTGCAGGAAGAATGGGGCGGTATAATTACAGCGATCAAGCTGACAGAAAAATTATTAACGGCCGGAAAAAATGCCTTGGAACAAATTGATCAAAAACTGCTCTATGCGCGGGTTGATTTCGTGCGAGATGAAACAGATGAATTTGCGCTGATGGAACTTGAATTGATCGAACCTGCGTTATATTTTCGTATGGATAAAGATTCTCCAAAGCGATTTGCTGAAGTTTTTACCAAGAGAATGAATGAACTATAAACTTACAATTCAATACGACGGCACCGACTTTCACGGTTGGCAGGTGCAAAATAATCAACGCACCGTGCAGGGCGAATTTGAAAGAGTTTTAACTTTGCTTGAAGATTCCGAGGTTCACGTGGCTGGTTCCGGGAGAACCGACGCGGGCGTTCACGCAGAGGGACAGGTCGCAAACGTAAAACTCGAACGAACCTTTAAGCCGGAGAAACTTCGCTCTGCAATAAACGGCAATCTGCGCAGCGACGTTCGTGTCGTTGACATCGAAGAAGTTGATGATGATTTTCATTCTCGTTTTTCCGCCAAAGGGAAAACCTATGTTTACCGCGTAATAAATTCGCCCGTAATTTCGCCATTTTGGGCACGCTACGCCCATCATGATGCGCGGCCGCTTGATGTCGCAAAGATGAACGAAAAATCGCGCCTGTTCCTTGGCGAACACGATTGGACAGCATTTTCAAACGCGCAATCGGATTCGGAAAATAAGGTTCGTACCGTTCACAGTTTTGACGTTTCGTCGTCATGGGATGCGCGTTCGGGAGCGCAATTGATCGAATTTAAGATCTCAGGAAACGGCTTTTTGCGCTATATGGTTCGCTCGATCGTCGGTACGCTACTTGAAGTCGGACGAGGTGAACGCGATCCGGAAACGATTGAGACGGCGATCGTTAATGGCGATCGGGATCTGGCGGGCGTTACGGCTCCGGCAAATGGATTGACCCTTTTGGAAGTTCAATATTAAAATATGTTAGAAATACTGTAAGTTATAGCTAAGATAAATTAATGGTGCAAAGAGTCGATTTTCAGAAAATAATTTCATCACCCGTCTTAGCCTATGAGGAAGGCCTGCGTTTTTTTATGGGAAAAGGAACTCTCAACAAAACCTTACGAAAACTTGCAGACGATTTGGATCGCCACAAAATAGATTACTGCGTAATCGGGGCAGTCGCGCTTAACCAACACGGTTACCGGCGTTTCACGGAAGATATAGATTTGCTTTTGACTAAAAAAGGTTTGGCGAAATTTCAAAAGGAATTGGTCGGCTTGGGATATCGACCGGCATTTGAAGGCGCGACAAAAAAATTCAGAACAACGGCTGAAAATGTAACCGTAGAAATTCTGACCGAAGGAGAATTTCCCGGCGACGGCTTAGAGAAGCCCGTGCGGTTTCAAAATCCTAACCGAAATCAAATCGAAATCGATGGGGTAAAAACTCTCAATTTGCCAACTTTGATTGAACTAAAACTTGCTTCGGGAATGACCGCGCCGCATCGTTTGAAAGATTTAGCCGACGTGCAAGAAATCATTAAGATTAAAAAATTAGGTAGTGATTTTTCCGAAAAACTTAATCCTTTTGTACGCGAGAAATTTCTTCAGCTTCAACAATCTGTCGCAATGGCTGAAACCGAGTAAAAACCAGGAAAATTTGAAAAGCATCTCCAATTTCTCGTCTATTAAATACAATTTATTGCGGTATTTTCGTTTAGAAATAGAAAAAAACTAATAGATGGTAACGGACAGATTGCGATGAATTAGAAAGGATGAAAATTTACCACATCGTATTGCCGGCTGTATGGAAAAACTTCGAAGGCGAGGATTTTTATACTGCGGAAAGTCTTGAAACTGAAGGTTTTATTCATTGCAGTTTTGAGAATCAAATTGACGGCGTTTTGCGGAGATATTATTCAGGCGTAGAGAATGTATTAGTAATAGAGATTGATCCGGAAAAACTCACCTCGAAACTCGTCCAAGAACCTTCGACAAACGACGAAATCTACCCGCATATTTACGGAAAAATAAATCAGGCTGCGATCAATAAGATTGAAATCCGCGATCTAAAACTCTAGTTTTTCAGGGGTTTCCGCTTTCCCGCCTCCATTAAAAATCCACGCTTGGCTCGTACTGGTCGGCTCGCCCGCCGGGACAAACTCATATCCGCCGTAAATAAGCGCTCTTCCGTCGTTTAACAAAGTGACCGATGCGTAATGATAGGATTTACCTAGATTACCCGATACGGTTCGAAATGCCTCGGATTCAGGATCAAAAATTTCGGCATTCGAACTTCCTCCGGCGATCAGCACATTCCCGTTTGGAAGCAAAACGGCCGTTTCGCTTATCTTGAATCGCCCAAAATTCATATCCTTTGTTGGTGTAAACGTGGCGGTTAACGGATCGAAAATCTCCGCGCTTTTCCGTCTTCCACCGCGGTCGCGACTATCAGCGCCGCCAAAAAGCAGGACCTTACCATTCGCCAGCAAAACCGCGTCGTGTTTGTAGCGGACTTCTTTCATTTCCGAAGTGATACGGGAAAATTCTCCCGTTTTCGGATCAAATATTTCACCACTCGAAGTGATCACATCGCTTTCGATTTCTCCTCCTGCCACCAGAAGTCTGCCGTCATTCAGTTTGGTAGTCGTATGGATCGCTCGTGCGATGTGCATTTTCCCGTGTGGGAAAAACGAGTTGGTTTTGGGGTCGAATATTTCTGCTTCAAGCAGGCTTCGATCACCATTGTTCCCACCTATAAATAAAACCTTTCCACCTTCAAGCAAAGTCGCGCTGTGCCCCGATCGGCGTTGTGTCATGTTTCCGGCTGCGAGAAATTCCCCGGTTTCGGGATCATAAATTTCTGTAGAACCGTCTGGAGCAGTTCGATCCGTCCAACCTCCCGCGATCAACACTCTTCCATCTTCCAAGAGCGTTGCGGTATGGCTGACCCTACTTTTCGTCATTCTATTTGAAAGTGTTTGGAAAGTATTTTTGCGGGGATCAAACATCTCCGCCTCATCATAAAATACACCGTTCTTACGCATCCCGCCGACGATCAAAACGTTTCCATCGCGAAGCCTGGTCGCCGTATGCGCGGCTCTCGCTTTTTCCGAGGTTGAAATCCTGGAAATTCTTTCGCTCGCAATCGAAAGATCACTTTTTTGTGCATGGCAAACATTGGTGGATAAAACAAATAATAATAAAACGAAAATTGATCTATAGCGCATAATTGCCTCCCTATGACTTAAAAACACCACCGCAAGATTTTTTGTAACAGACTTATTTGTCTAAAAGGAAATCCCGGTAATAGTCGTGGATATAATCCTTCATCCAAACCTGCCACCAACCGATGCCAAATTTCTTTGCTTCAGCGTACGCCTGTTTTGCGTTCCAATCGTCAAACTTCATTCGGTAAACCGCAATCACGGTTCCCGTACGATCAGCGCCGCGTTTGCAGTGAACAAAAACCGGCTGATTTTCGTCTTTTGTAATTTCCGCAATCGCTTTTTCTATCTGCGATTGCTTTGGTCGAAACCAATTGTGCAGAGGGACGTTGATAAACTTCATCCCGGCCGCCTCGACGAGTTTTCGTTCTTTCTCGGCTTTATCGCCCTTTCCGCGCAAGTATACGATCGTTTTGATATCGTATTTTTCTTTGAGGTCCCTGAGGCCGAGGTCGGTCGGCTGACCGCCGCGAAATAGTTTGGAATTTATTTGGTAGAAATTTGGCAAATTCTTATCTGAAGACTTCGTTTGGGCAGAAACATAACCGCCGAGGATAAAATGACGATCAATAGAAACGTAATATATTGTCTTCGGAACGTCGTGATTTCATTTTCTTGGTTGCCTCGTCAACCGAAATCATTTCCTGATCGCCTGTTTTCATATTCTTCAAGGTAACTTTATTTTCGGCAATTTCGCTTTCACCCAAAACGCAAACAAAGGGTGCGTTTATTTGATCGGCATATTTGAACTGCTTGCCTAATTTGTCAGCTTCAGGATAAACGGTTACACGTAACCCATTTTGACGCAGTTGATTTGCGAGTTTTAGAGATTCTCCGGCGATTTCTTCATTCCAAAGCGTTACCATTACGTCCGCAGCATTTGTGGTTAGATCATCGGGAAACATACCGCGCTCTTCCATTATCAAAAGAATGCGCTCAAATCCGAGCGAAAGACCGACCGCGGGAATTTCTTCTTTGGCAAACATTCCGATCAAACCGTCGTAGCGTCCGCCGCCGGCGATGCTTAAAGAACTTTCTTCGTCATCTAGGCCTATTTCGAAAATCGATCCTGTATAGTAAGCCAATCCCCTGGCAAGAGTCGGAAAGAATTTGATTTTTCCTCTTGCCTGCGATTGTTCTGTTAAATCGAGAAGTTCGTTAATTCCCTCAATCCCTAATTTTCCCAATGTGTTCGGTCCGAGAAAATCAGCAAGACTCTTAAGTAGTGAGGCGTTAATCGATTCACGGCTTCGATAGTCGATTTCATCTTCCTCATCAGAACTGTTGAAAGCGTTGCCAATAACTCGTGTCGCATCGATGAATTCCCCTAGCCTCTTGATCGATCTTTCGGTAAAAAGTTCTCGATCCATAAGTTCTCGTAACACACTGTCTTTACCTATCTTATCCAGTTTATCGAGAGAAACGAGAGCTATGGATTGACGGTCCGGTTGGATACCGCAAACTTCTAGTATTCCTTGCAAGAGTTTTCGATTATTCAATAGAATCGAAAATCGTTCAAATCCGAGCTTTTGCAAAATCTCGCTCACCGCTGAACACAATTCCGCCTCAACAATCATAGATTTCGAACCGATCGCATCGACATCACATTGATAAAATTCTCTATAACGTCCACGTGCGGGTCGGTCGGCGCGCCAAACGGGTTGGATCTGATAGCGTTTGAAGAATTTCGGCAGGTTGTTTTTATAATTGGCTACGACTCTGGCGAGCGGCACAGTTAGATCATAACGAAGCGCGAGATCAGCTAATTCGTTTTCGTTTTTTATCTCGCCGCTTTCTATTTTCTTCGAGAGTTTTTCGCCGCGCTTGAGGATCTTGTAGATCAACTGATCGCCTTCTTCGCCGTATTTATTGGTCAGCGTCGAAAGGTTTTCGATGGTGGGAGTTTCAAGCGGCTCAAATCCGTATTTTTCATAGACTTCTTTTATAACGCCAATTACAAACTCACGCTTACGAACTTGGTCAGGTAAAAAATCACGCATTCCGCGTGCCGGGTTTGTATTGCTCATAATAATAAAGAATCTCACCGCAGAGGCGCAGAGACACGGAGGTTTTCTTAGGTCGTTTCGCAGATATTTAAGATTACTTTTTCGACCCGAAATTCTCTTTCGCCAAATACTTTCTCGGTCTCCTCTGTGCTTCTCTGTGGTGAAAAAATCCTATTCTACACGATTTGCTTTAGCTTTCGCCAAAACCTTTGACAAGCGGTTCGCTGTCCCATGCGTGATCGACGGAACTCGGTTCGCCTTTTAAATCTCGCTCCATGATCTCTTCCTGATATTTAATTCTCGCACGCGCTTCCGAAATATATTTTTCGCGGTCGTGACGATGCTCGGCAAGTTCCCACATTGCTTCTTCGTCTTTTCTTAGGAATGTCGCCCCCGCACGTTTTGACGTGTACGCGCGTTTTCCCAAGGCGGTCAGAACGTCGACACCCAATCGCACAGAAGTATCCAGACTGTCCCGATAAATGTTTTTTAACCCTTTATCTATAAACTCGTATGCGTCATACCGATTATTTGCGCGCATCATTATTTTTAAATGCGGGTAAAATTTTTCGAGCGTTTCGATAAGCTGATAATTATCTTCCGCGTCGGCAAGTGCAGAAACAAATACTTCGGCATCGTCAGCACCGGCGGAAAGCAAAAAATCAGCCCGCGTCGCATCACCGTAATAAACTTTGAAACCTATTTTTCTTAAGAGATTGACCTGATCGGGATCGTTATCAATATAAGTCGCTTCAACGCCATTCGCGCGCAAGAATCGTCCAACCGTGCTTCCAAAATGTCCGAATCCCGCGATGATGACCTTGTTGTGCTCTTCAACGACGTCCATTGCTTTTTCGTCGTACTTGGTAGGCCCATCGCACAAACGCGGTTGGATTAGCTTTTCGTTAATAATAAACAACAATGGCGTAATCGTCATACTCAAAGCAACTATGGACATTCCGATGCTTAATGTTTCAGAAGTTGAGATTCCCAATTGAGCGACGAAGGAAAAAATAACAAATCCGAATTCACCGGCTTGCGCTAGGGCGAAGGCAAATAAGAAATTCTGGCTCAAGGAAAGTTTGAAAAATCTGCCAATGACAAATAAAACTATGAATTTTATCGCCATAACGCCGATCGTCAATGAGGCTATCAAAACCGGATTTTCGGCGATCAATTTGAAATCTATAGACGCACCGACGGCAATAAAAAATAGTCCGAGAAGCAAGCCTTTTATAGGTTCGAGATCGGCATCGAGCTCGTGTCTGTATTCACTGTTTGCCAAGATCACGCCCGCAAGAAATGTTCCAAGTGCGGCACTTAAACCGACTAACTGCATCAGATAAGCAATTGAAACAACGATTAACAATGCCATCGCCATAAAAAGTTCGCGAACACGGCTACGGGCAATTACCCGGAGAATCGGTACGACTAAAAATCTTCCGACCAATATAACGATCGCCACTGCAAGGAGAACGGCCAATGTCTGTAATCCGGTCGGCAAGTCTCCGATAATCGTATGATCTTCCGTTGAAACTCCTCTCACGGCGAGCAATGGCAATATCGCAAGAATCGGGATCACGGCGATATCCTGAAAAAGCAAAACGCTAAACGAATTCCGTCCACCTTCGCTTTGCATCAAATCTTTTTCATTAAGCGTCTGCAATACAATTGCGGTCGAAGATAGCGACAAGGCAAGTGAGACGGCCAAAGCACTTTGCCAGATCAATCCCAAAACCAACCCAACAACAAAAATAATTATTGAAGATGCGATAACCTGCGACATTCCAACGCCGAGAATTTGTTTGCGAAGCCGCCAAAGTTTCTGAGGTTCAAGCTCGAGCCCAACAAGAAACAGCATTATCACCACACCAAATTCGGCAAAGTGCATAATGTCTTCGCCCTCTTCGCCGATAAATCCGATGACAAACGGACCAATCATCATCCCTGCGATCAAATACCCAAGAACTGAGCCAAGACCAAGCCGTTTAGCGATCGGAACGCAAATCACCGCCGCCGCCAGGAAAACGGTCGATTGAAGTAAGAAATTTGATCCTTCTGATGCCATAGAAATGGGTTAAGATTCAAAGTTCAAGGTTCAAGATTTAAGATTCGAACCTTGAACCTTAAACTTTGAAAATTGAATTCCCTAAAGAATTTCATTCAGGTATCTAGCCGTCTTTGCCCTTTCGATGTCGAAGTCGCCATTGCTTAAAATATTTAATAATCTGCCGTAATTTATTGCTGCACGCTCGATATTTTCTTCGTTCATACGATGCGTTCCCATCGTTGCATATGGCGGAAGATATTCCATCAAGCAAAGTCTCGCTGTTTGCTCAAAAGGCTTCATAAAATCAGGAATTGTGAAGCAATTATATCCCTGCGGACAATAAGCATCTTCGTTTCCACCTGTCGTTATTGCGTTGAAAATGATCTTATCTTTTAATTTGTCGCCATTTGTTCCGTACGCCCAACCATATTCCAAAACCATATCGATCCATTGTTTGAGCAGCGGCGGCGAAGAATACCAATAAAAAGGATGGTGCCAAATTACTATATCGTGTTCTAAAAGAAGGGATTTCTCGCGTTCAATATCAACATTGAAATCGGGATATTCTTCGTATAGATCGTGGAAAGTAATGTTTTCCTGTTCGGGAATTTTTTCAAGCAGACGTATATTTACTCTCGAACCTTCGAGCCTCGGATGTACGAACAATATTAATATCTTCCGCATAAGATTTACTTTGCAATCTTTGCGTTTGGACCTTTCTTACCGCAAAGGGCGCGATGTTGAAGACGCAAAGTTTCGCGAAGATCTTTATTTTCTATAAATTCCGCTGAGCTCAACGTACCCGCGCCAAAATCGTTCTAAGTCTCCTACTTCATCGTCTGTCATTTCGCGTTTTACTTTCGCAGGTGAGCCCATAACAAGCGAACGCGGCGGAATGATAGTGTTCGGCGTAACAAGGCTTCCAGCGCCGACTAGGGAATTCCTTCCGATCCTCGCACCGTCTAAAATAATCGCACCGATTCCGATCAGACAGCCGGTTTCAATATGACACGCATGGATAGTTGCCGAATGTCCGACCGTCACCTCGTGCTCAATGATAGTCGGAAAATCCCCTCCGATGCTCGATACGTGAATAACCGTCGCGTCCTGTATATTTGACCTTTCTCCGATACGTATGTAATTAACGTCGCCCCGAATAACGCAGCCATACCAGATGCTTGCGTCCTGCGCGATCCCGACGTCGCCAATTATCACGGCGTTTTCTGCGACAAAAACGCTTTCGTGGATTTTTGGGGTTTTGTCCTGAAAATTCTTAATCATAAGATTTTTTAACAGTGATGAAGAGGGTAGTAAGGGATTTTATAAGCTTTGAAGTTTGATTTCTGTCTTTAGTCTAAACTTTTCCGATCCTAAACATCCCTTTTATCCCTGTTAATTTTTCTTCATCTCTTTGTAAACCAAACCGTTTTTCATTACGAAATCCACATTCTCGAGAAGCTTGATATTATTTAGAGGATCGCCCTTAACGGCTACAATATCGGCGAATTTCCCAACGGTGATGGAGCCGATCTCGTTTTCCATTCCGAGCAACTTCGCCCCATTGAGAGTTCCGGCTGTAATCGCGTCCAAGGGCTTCATACCGCCCCAGTTCACCATTAGAGTAAACTCGTGTCCATTTGTTCCATGCGGGATCACGCCCGAATCCGTTCCAAGAGCGATCAAAACCCCATTTGCCGTCGCGATCTTTATCGCGTTACGCATCGCCTTAGCTGCGGCAAAGGATTTTTCTGCGATCAAACCCTTCAAAAAACCTTTCGTTGCAAGTTGTTCGACGGCTTCGCCAGCCATCAGAGTGGGAACGAGGTATGTTCCTTTTTCGCGCATTAATTTCGCGCCCTCTTCATCAAGAAAAGAACCGTGCTCGATTGAAGCGACTCCCGCGCGGGTCGCAACTTTGATTCCTTCGGTACCGTGCGCATGAGCCGCGACCTTTCGATGATGCTGTTTTGCTTCATCGACCATCGCTTTGAGTTCTTCATAAGAATATTGCTGAACACCGACCGCATCTCCCTCCGACAAAACTCCGCCGGTCGCACAGGTCTTAATTAGATCGGCGCCGTATTTTATCTGATAACGAACGCCAACCCGAACCTGATCTATGCCATCAGCAATTCCCGTTTTGAAATCGCCGTCTGCGACTCCCGGTTTGTAACCATTTTCATCACAATGCCCTCCGGTGATTCCAAGCGAATGTCCGGCTGTAAGGATTCTTGGACCGTTGATCCAGCCTTCGTTTATTGCCTTTCTTAGAGCAAGATCATCGAAATTCCCTGCTCCGACATTTCGGATCGTCGTAAATCCAGCCATTAAAGTTTTCTCTGCGTTGCCGACTCCAAGGATTGCACCAAAAGAATTGTAATCACGAAAACGCGCGTTTTGCCCCTCCGAATCACCGAGGACGCGACCGATGATATGTGTATGTGCATCAATAAACCCGGGCATTAGGGTTGCATCTCCAAGGTCAATAACCTTCGCACCGCTTGGAATCGTGACGTTGGCGGACGTTCCAACTGCGGTGATCTTGTTGTTTGTAACAACGATCACAGCGTTTTTTATCGGAGTCGAGCCCGTTCCACCGATGAGTTGGGCGGCCTTGATTACGACAATTCCGGTACCGGTTCTTTCACCCGGTTTCCCGAGATTCTGGGTAGATATTAGGGATGCCTGAAAAATAATGAGCAGCCCGACGCCCAAGACGGACACGAATTTCGACATATGTTTTCCTCCGATATTATTTAACTATCTATTTATCGCCGATTATATGTGTCGGGAAACCCAATGTTCAAATACGAGATGGACTTTCTATTTAACCTCGGTTCGTGGCAAACTTAAACCATCATTTTTCACGAGGGAGAATAAATTTGAATGGCAAAGAAACCGAAAATTTTGGCGTTTGCTGGAAGTATGCGTACGCACTCGTACAATAAACGAGTTGTTAAGGCCGCGATAGCTGGAGCAGAAAGAGGTGGGGGTAAAATAACGTACATCAAGCTTGAAGATTACCCGCTTCCGATATACAACGCCGACGATCATGATGAAACCGGCTTTCCCGAAAACGCCTTAAAACTCCAAAAGCTATTCGCCGAGCATGATGGATTCTTGATCGCTTCACCGGAATACAACGCTTCGGTGCCGGGTGGATTAAAAAACGTTATAGATTGGATGTCACGTAAATCTGCGGAATATGCAATGGGCGAAGTTTTTAAGGGAAAGGTCGCGGCAATTATGACCGCATCGCCGGGGAGTTTTGGGGGAATTCGTTGTTTAGGTCATCTTCGCGGCGTACTTTCTATCCTGCTTGTAAATGTTTTGCCCACGGAAATTGCCGTATCGGCCGTTCACGCAATGTTTGAAGGCGACAGCGACCAAATGACAAATGAAAAAATGAAAGATCTCCTCGAAGATTTGGGAGAATCGCTTTCTGATATGCTCGAGAAAACCCATGGTGATCTTGACGTCGCTAAAAACGTAGATTGATCCGACGAAAGGCTTGATTTTTACTAGTAGGGTAAAGAGAACAATGATTTTTCAATCGTATATTCCCGGGCCACCGTTAAATCCCTTCATTGATTGTTTTTTCTATCACGAAGATCGAAATCCCGTGCATTCAATTGATCGGTTTTTGCCGGATGGCAATACAGAAATCATCATCGATCTCACAGAAAGCACGAAATATATTTACGATAATGAAACGCTTGAGGAAATACAGGCGTGTAATAATGCTTGGGCATCGGGTGTTCGATCTGAGTATATTACGATTCCTGCAGGCCTGGATTCCTCAATGTTCGTTATCTATTTCAAAAAAGGAATGGCATACCCCTTCTTCCCGCTACCGATGAATGAAATGTCGGATCGCGTCCTGGACACCGATCTGCTTTGGGGGTCTAATTTTTTGGATCTGCGTCAGCAGCTGCTCGCAGAGAAAGGGATAGATCGCCGCTTTGCAATTGCCGAGGAATTCCTAATCAACCGATTTTATAACAAATTACACTCAAACCCGTGCGTTGAATATGCCGTCGATCAGATATCAAGATTTCCTAACCAACTCAGCCTCGCAACACTTTACAAAAAGATCGGTTATTCTCAGAAACATTTTACAGAGATGTTTAAATCGCACGTCGGTGTGACGCCAAAGACTTACTTGAAGATCCTGCGATTTCAGAAAACAATTAAGGAGATCGAACTAGGCGAAGATCTGGATTGGCCTTCGATTGCAAGCGAAGCCGGTTTTTATGATCAGGCTCATTTTATCAACGATTTCAAGCACTTCTCGGGATTTACGCCCGAAGATTATCTCAGACGTAAGAATGGAACTCTAAATTACGTACCGGTAAGCTAGGTAATTTTTTTCCAATACTCAAAAAGCAAAATATACTATTTTTGAAAATATGAAAAATATACTTTCTCTAACTCTAATAATCTCCTTAGGGCTTGTATTTTCGGCAGTAGTATTCGCTCAAAAGGCCGATAAATACCTGATTGCTTACAATGTACTGCAGGACGGTGTAAAAGATGATTATGAAGTTTACATAATGAATCCGGATGGGACTGGCAAGAAAAATCTAACCAATCATCCTGATGTCGCGTGGACTTATTTTGCGTATAAAGATCGGGTGTTTTTCATCAGCGACCGCGATGAATGCAAGCGCTGTTATATTCTTTATGAAATGGACACTAATGGTGAAAATATCAGAAAGGTATTTGACCAGAGATTAGCGGATAGCTGGATGGGATCAAGAAATAATGGCCGGGAGATCATTGTTAAACCTTATAACAAAGAAAAAGTGCAATTTTTAATCGTTGACGTAAAAACGGGAAATATCATCCGCGAACTTTCCCCGCCGCTGGCTCAAGCTAGTGATCCGAACTTTTCGCCCGATGGCAAACAGATCGTTTTTAGCGGCTCGACGGAAAAACGCTCGAAAGAATGGAAAAACTTTGACGAACTGTACATCATGAACGACGATGGGACAGGTCTCCGCCAACTGACACATTATCCAAAAGATGACAAAACCGCCAAATGGCACAACTACCATGCAGGGCCGCCACGCTGGAATGCGAAGGAAAATTTCATAACGTATCAATCCAAACGGAATGGTAAAAGCTCGCTATACGCCGTTACGCCCGATGGCAAAAAACATTGGAAATTAACCGACAATCAACTTAACGAAGGCTGGCATGATTGGTCGCCTGATGGTAAATGGCTGGCAATCGAAATGTATGACGATGACAACACCGAATTTGGCATTTATCTCATGAATGCCGAAACGAAAGAAATTAAAAAACTCACCGACAAGAAAGATTCAAAATTTCAGCAAGCACCAGTTTTTGTTGAAAAAGAAAAAAACTGAGATCCAATATTTCGCCTCGATAAAAATGTCCTCAATCAGTATTTAATTGAGTTTCCCAACTTGTTTGTGTTTTTACTGCCTTTGCTGATCAAATCCAGATTTTTACCGGAAATATTTATGTCGCCTATCGATTGCTCTATCGTGCCTTTCGTTGCGCTTGGTTCTGTCTTGGTTTTCACGTTTTTGAATCAGCTCAACCAGAAAACCTACGAAGTAATCTTTCAAAATTCTTACTCAAACGATTCACTTCACGCTACTTTCGGATACTTTTTATTGAAGAATGCTCTAAAACATACTATTTTTAGAGTATACATTTAGAAAATTGATCCGAAGGGGACGACAAATTTTGAAACCGACCGACATTAAAGACCCTGAATATTTTCATAAGGTAGTGGACTGCCAATATGCCTGCCCTGCGCATACTCCTGTTCCTGAATACATTCGCCTGATCGCGCAGGGGAAATATACGGAAGCATACATGATCAATTGGGATTCGAATGTTTTCCCGGGCATCCTCGGTAGGACTTGTGATCGCCCGTGTGAACCTGCTTGTCGGCGTGGTCGGCTTGAAGAAGAAGAGCCTGTCGCAATTTGCCGCCTAAAGCGGGTTGCCGCTGATAATAAAGGCGAAGTAAAAAGCCTGATGCCAAAAGGTCCCTTCGAGCGAAACGATAAAAAGATCGCTTTGATCGGTGCCGGACCGGCTTCTCTGACCGTCGCACGCGATTTAGCTCCGCTTGGATATGAAATTCATCTTTATGATGACCAAAGCAAAGGCGGCGGATTTATGGTCACGCAAATTCCCGCGTTTCGTCTGCCGGAAACTGTTTTGGATGAAGAGGTCGACTACATACTCGACATCGACGGGATCCACACGCATTTTAATAAATATGTCGAGAGTATGAAGGAAATCCTCGATAAAGACTACGACGCGGTTTTTATCGGCACGGGAGCACCCCGCGGAAAAGATCTGACCAAATTACCTGGTCGTTGGGACACGAAAAAGAATATTCATATTGGAATTGATTGGCTGGGAAGCGTTGCTTTTGGACATACAACCAAAGTCGGGAGAAGAGTGATCGTCGTTGGTGGTGGAAATACTGCGATGGATTGCTGCCGGACATCGCGCAGGATCGGCGGTGAAGAAGTAAAGGTCGTCGTTCGAAGTCCTTTTGAAGATATGAAAGCGTCGCCCTGGGAAAAAGAAGATGCTATGCACGAGGACATTCCGATCCTTGATAATCACAATCCGAAATCCTTTGTCGTAGAAGATGGCAAATTAAAAGGAATGACCTTTGAAAGGGTTAAACCCGTTTATGATGACAACGGCAGACGGAAATTAGTTCCGACGAATGAACCGGATGTTTTCATCGAAGCGGACGATGTGATCATGGCAATCGGACAAGACAACGCTTTTCCGTGGATCGAAAAGGATATCGGAATTGAATTTGGCGAATGGGAAATGCCGGTCGTAGATAAAGTCACCTTTCAAACCACGCACGAACGCGTTTTCATCGGCGGCGACGCCGCTTTCGGACCCGAAAATATCATCACGGCGGTTGCCCACGGACATCAGGCGGCGATCTCGATCGACAAGCTTTGCAAAGGCGAAGATGTAAATGAACGGCTTGATCCATTTGTAAACTTACGCAGCCAGAAAATGGGCATTCACGAATGGGCTTACGATAGCGAAGTTGTCCCTGATGTGCGTTATGTCGTGCCGCAAGCTGATAAATCGATCACTCTAAAAGACCGCAAAGTCGAAGTAGAACTCGGTTTTAATTTGCCGACAGGCTTTAAAGAAGCTCAGCGCTGCTTAAATTGTGATGTGCAAACCGTTTTCGATGCGCCGAAGTGTATAGAATGTGATGCATGCGTGGATGTCTGCCCGACTGCCTGCATTACTTTTACAAAGAATGAAGAAGATGAAGACGCTTTGCGAAACAAACTCAAAGTTCCCGCTTTGAATACAACGCAGGATCTTTACGTTTCGGAAACGTTGCCGACAGCGCGCGTGATGGTCAAAGACGAAGATGTTTGCCTCCATTGCGGTCTGTGTGCGGAAAGATGCCCGACAGCGGCGTGGGATATGCAAGAGTTTTTCTACAATGTGACGAAAACACCTTACCAATGTGGAGAATGAATTTAAGATTTGAGATTCAAGGTTCAAGATTTAAGAGCTCAGACCCGCATTATCTTAAATGGAAATACTAAATAGTGACAAGTAATAAAAGGATTGAAGATTTAGAAATTTGGCAGCTAGGTAAAAATCTCGCGGATCAGATCTACGAAATGACCGCAACGGGAAAATTTAGTCAGGATTATGTCCTGCGTGACCAAGTAAGGCGTGCGCCGGTTTCAATATTCTCAAATATTGCTGATGGCTTTGAACGAAGTGGGAACAGGGAGTTTATTCAGTTTCTATACATTCCGAAAGCTTCCTGTGGTGAAGTGAGAGCACAAATGGCGTTTGCGAAAGATCGGGACTATATTTCTCAGGAAAAAAGTTCAAGGCCATCTACGAAAATTTAGTGAGTTTGAGTAATCAAATAAGTGGTTTTATCAAATATTTACGAAATTCCAACCTGAAAGGGTCATAATTCAAAACTTAAAGTTTTGAGTTATGAACTTTGAATTTTAAATCTTGAACTTGAACAAAGTGAAAATAAACGATTTTGTCATCAGATTTGCGAACGTCAATGGGACCGGTTCGGCGAGTTCGAACGCACTTTTTATGAAATCTATTTTCCGTATGGGAATTCCGGTTACGCCGAAGAATATTTTTCCTTCGAACATTCAGGGCTTGCCGACCTGGTACGAAGTTCGTGTTTCGGAAAAAGGCTTTCTTGGTCGTCGCGAAGGGATCGATCTGATGGTCTGCGTAAATCCGCAGAGCATGAAAAAGGATATCGAAAGCGTTCGCACGGGCGGCTATTTTATTTACGACAATTCCAAACCTCTTCATTCACAGTTCATTCGCGATGACATTAATCAGATCGGGATTCCCTTGATGGAACTTTCCAACAATGCTTTCACCAATCCCCGTCTTCGCCAGTTGTTCAAAAACATAATTTACGTCGGCGCGTTGTCGGCATTTCTCGATATTGAATTTGAAGTCTTGGTCGAAATGCTTGGCGAACAATTTAAAGGTAAGGAAAAACTGATCGAACCAAACATCAAAGCTCTGAAATTGGGCGTTGATTATGTTCACGAACATTTTGAATATCCGCTCGATATTCGTGTCGAAAGACGCGATGCGGTCGGCGATTCGATAATGCTCGATGGAAATACGGCGTGTGCTTTGGGTGCGATCTACGCCGGTGCGACGGTTGCGGCATGGTATCCGATCACGCCTTCGACTTCCGTTGTGGATGCTTTTACAAAATACGCAAAAAGGCTCCGTGTTGATAAAGAAACGGGCAAAAATAATTTTGCGATCGTTCAGGCGGAAGACGAATTAGCCGCGATCGGAATGGTCATCGGCGCAAACTGGAACGGTGCCAGATCTTTCACAGCGACAAGTGGTCCGGGCGTTTCTCTGATGAACGAATTCTTAGGACTGGCATATTTTGCCGAGATCCCAACCGTCTTGATAAACGTTCAGCGAACCGGGCCTTCGACCGGAATGCCGACCCGTACGCAGCAATCCGATATTCTCGAAGCCGCATACGCTTCCCACGGCGACACCAAACATATTTTGCTGATTCCCGCTTCGCCAACCGAATGTTTTGAAATGACTGCCGATTCTTTTGATCTCGCCGAAAAATTTCAAACCCCTATAATACTTTTGACCGATCTTGATCTCGGGATGAATGACCATGTTTCAAGTCCTTTAAAATGGGACGACAAACGTAAATACGATCACGGCAAAGTATTAGACGCGGCGGCACTTGATGAAATTGAAAACTACGGACGTTATCAGGACATTGACGGCGACGGGATCCCCTATCGGACTATTCCCGGAACGCATAAAACAAAAGGTGCATTCGTAACCCGAGGAACTTCGCGTAATCAACAAGCGGTATATACCGAAGATGGCGATGCCTACAAAGATAATGTGGACAGACTTATTATTAAATGGAATACCGCCAAAGAAATGGTTCCCGCGCCCCAGTTTTACCAAGGGGAAAATGCTTCCGATTACGGCGTATTGTTCTTCGGCACTTCAACCTATGCAGCGGAAGAAGCAATTGAATTATTAAAGGATGAAAATATTGCGCTCGACGCAATGCGCGCCAAAGCGTTTCCATTCGGCAAAGCATTTGAAGATTTTATTGATTCACACGAAAAAGTTTTTGTCGTCGAACAAAACCGTGACGCACAATTTAGGAGCCTGATGTTGATCGAATTGGGAAAAAATCCAGATAAACTTATTTCGGTTTTGAATTACGACGGCATGCCGATAACTGCCGACAATATTTTGAATCAGATAAAATCAAATTTGAAATAAATATTTGAATCTGATTATTGAAAGGAGCATCATAGAAGTTGAGTTTGTTTGAGATCATCAGCGAAATCGAAAGCATCGAAACAATTGCTGTCGGAAGCAGTATTCGGACATTGAATGGTTGCGAAAAACTTACGGTAGCGGGCGTTGGCGAAAGTTGAAAGGTTTTGCACGAATTCGCTTTCCTGATGACGGCGAAGAATGTTTAGCCGAGTGACATTGGTATGAAGCACACGGAATCGGCAAAGTAGAAATAAAAATCAAAGAACTTTTCGATTGTTTAAATATAACGATGATTTTCAAATTAAATCCGGTGAACATGCAGGAAACTTTGCGAGTATTATTTCCTTAGAATCACTTCAACACATCAAATATCTTGTTGAACTTGATTCTGGTGACGGAGATATTATTATTGCCGAATCTAAAATAGAAAAAAATTAGTAAATTTTCATGTCATACGTACGTTCGACATTTCGACATCCGAATTTGCCCAAAAATGATTTGGGTTACACGGTTGATTATTACGAAGGCTCGCTTTCTACGCTTTGTGCAGGCTGTGGGCACGATTCGATCACCGCTTCGATTGCCGAGGCATGTTTTGAATTAAACATCGAACCGCACAAGGTCGCCAAACTTTCCGGCATCGGGTGTTCGTCAAAAACACCCGCGTATTTCCTGAGCAATTCGCATGGATTTAATTCCGTTCATGGGCGTATGCCATCGATCGCAACGGGTGCAAATCTCGCCAACCGTGATTTGATCTATCTCGGAATTTCGGGCGACGGCGACACGGCTTCGATCGGAATGGGGCAATTTGTCCACGTCATCCGCCGCAATCTCAACATGGTATACATTGTGATGAACAATGGCTGCTACGGACTCACCAAAGGACAGGATTCGGCAACGGCTGACTTGGGTTCAAAAAACAAATCCGGCAATATTAATCCGTTTGAAACAATTGATCTGGCGAGCCTCGCCATAGAACTCGGCGCAACCTTTGTCGCCCAGAGTTTTTCGGGCGACAGAGACCAGCTCATCCCGCTCCTCAAAGCAGGTTTAAGACATTCGGGTTTTGCATTTCTAAATATCATCTCGCCTTGCGTGACCTTCAACAACAATGAAGGCTCAACCAAATCTTACGATTATGTCCGCGAACACATCGAAGCGACCTCAACCATCGATTTTGTTCCGCTTAAGCGAGAGATCAAAACAGAATACGACGAAGGAAGCGTACAACGCCTCCGTATGCACGATGGTTCTACGATCCAACTCCACAAACTCGCCAGAGATTGGGATCCATCCGACAAATTTTCAGCTATAAACGCGATGCAGAACGCAAAATCGCGCGAAGAAATTCTTACAGGATTGCTCTATATGCACCCGGGCGCTCAAAATTTCCACGGACTCTTGGAGACAAGCGAAAAGCCTTTGAATTCATTGGGCGAAAAAGAGCTATGTCCGGGTTCGGAAATTTTGAAAGGTATCAATGATAGTTTTCGGTAGGCTTTGATCTCTGATAGTTGCGGATAAAAATAGGGCATTTTCCTGTCGCCAAAGGTGACCAAAAATATAGCCCAGGGTGAAATGTAGCGAAGCGGAATGAAACCTTAGGTCAGATTGAAAATGATTCCGCTCGCTGAAAGCGAGCAACTAAAATATGTCACTGTGGCCGAAGCCAGAAAACATCGATTGAAGATTATCGTTCACTTTCAGCGAGTACGCGATTGGTTAATTCGATCCCAGGGTTTCGCTCACGAAGTTCGCTGCACCCTGGGCTATAATGTTTGTCTCCTGCAGAGACATCTCCGGATTATTTGACAGTCGTCAATGGCGTTAATCTAGTTCTCAACCCCAATATTATGAACCAAGAACCGTTCAATAAAGAAACAGCCTTTCCGTCGTTGCCGCTTGCCGATTGGAAGCCGACCAAAAACACCCTTCACCTGTATCTACAGATCGTTGGGAAAATTCGCCTTTCATTGTTTCCCAGACAAAATCATTGGTGGCACGTTCCTCTGTACGTCGCGCCGTTTGGCTTGACGACTCGTCCGATCCCATATAATTTGGGCAGTTTTCAAATCGATTTTGATCTTATCGGGCATAAATTACGGGTTGCTGCGAGTACGGGTGAGCTGCGCGAATTTGATCTTTTTGACGGTTTGACCGTAGCGGAATTTTACAAGAAAGTGTTCGAAAAGTTGGCGGAAGTTGGCGTCAAAACAAAGATCTGGGGAGTTCCATACGAAGCGCCTTCTTCTACGCCTTTCGCCGAAGATACCGAAAACAGTTCATACGACAAAGATTCTATCAATAAATTCAGAAGAATTTTGATCGCGGTAAATGCGGTGTTTGAAGAATTTCATGGAAGATTTCTCGGCAAATCGACTCCTGTTCATTTGTTCTGGCACAGTTTTGATCTTGCTTTGACAAGGTTTTCGGGAAAGCGCGCCGAGGTTCGTGAAGATGCCGGAATGGTCGAACGTGAAGCATATTCTCATGAAGTGATAAGTTTTGGGTTTTGGGCGGGCGACGACAATGTTCCCGCCCCTGCGTTTTATTCATACACAGTCCCCGAGCCGCAAGATCTGACCGGGGAGATATTAAAACCGGAATCCGCATTTTGGAACACCGATAAAGGCGCGATGGCGATCCTGATGTACGATGATGCGAGAAATTCTGATTCGCCTCGCGACGCGATCCTGAAATTTTTGGAAAGCGCATATCAAGCTGGCGCAAAATGTGCAAATTGGGATATCGAAGAATTTACATCGCGAACATGAATGATTGATCAAGGCGCGCAAGTTAAGGCACCATTACAGTTAACGGTACTTGGGCAACCTACCCTTACTAGACAATCTCCGGGAGCCTCACACGAACAATTGATGCTCTGCGCTTGAATCGCCGTCGGAGCGAGAATCGACGAAATTACTGGCAGCGCGACTACCGACACAAATCCTACTTTTCTAATCACATCTCTTCTCGATAATCCGAAATGAGGGTTGCCATCCAAGTCACTTTCTTCGAGCAAGCCCTCTTTCTTAAATTGGTCTAGCGCCATCCATGCCAGGTCTTCGCTGACAATCTCGTTTAATTGCCGACTCATCTTGCTCGTCAATTCTGAAACTGTGTTATTTCCGTTACATAGCTGCCAGACTAGCGCTGATGTTTCATTAAGGCAGTAAGCCTTGTTTTTATTGGTGTCAAAGACCAAAACTTCATGATCGGATTTCTGCACTACAATATTCGATTTTCAGGCTACGGGTTTATCGTTCATATTTCTCCTTTGTGTTTTTTTATCTTAAAAAAAGTATCGAACCGTTCAAATATAATGGCTTCGGAGTGAGCGATATTTGCCGCAAAGAAACCATCTTAACTGATAGTAAGGGTTAAACAATCGTGCGATTGATCGAATGTCACGAGAGTCCAACTTTGACAGGCTACCCCTCCGGTCCAATATAGTCAAACCGACCTTCGATAGTTCGGAATGGTCGGAAAAATCCGACCCGCTTTGTCCAAAGTGACAGTTGTAGTAACTTGTAAATTGGACGAACAGTAACGAAAGGACCATCCGGAAAGAATTTCTAGTTGAGAAAAAAAGGTAAATGATCGATTTAAGAAGCGACACAGTTACAAAACCTACTCCCGCGATGCGCAAGGCGATGGCTGAGGCGGAAGTCGGTGATGATGTATATGCGGAAGACCCAACCGTTTTGCGTCTGCAGGAAACCGTTGCGGAGCTGTTTGGAAAAGAAGCGGCGATCTTTGTGCCGACGGGCTCGATGGGAAACCAGATCGCTGTAAAACTCCATACTAACCCGGGCGACGAAATTATCGTTGAAGAACGCGGGCATATCTTTAACTGGGAAATGGGAACGCCCGCCGCGATGTCCGGTGTAACAATTCGTCCCGTAAGGGCCGCGCGTGCAAGCGGAATGCTCAAATGGCTGGAGATCGAATCGGCTCTTCACGTCAATCAAGCATACTATGCGTGTCCCACCGGATTGATCTGCCTTGAAAACACGCACAATTTTGGCGGTGGGAGCGTAATGAGCGCAGAGGAATGCGACGTGATTTGCGAGAATGCTCATGCATTAAATTTGCCGGTTCATCTGGATGGTGCGCGAATTTTCAATTCTGCGGCTGCTCAAAATGAAACGGTTGCGAATCTTTCTAAGGGCGTAGACTCGGTGCAATTCTGTCTTTCAAAAGGTTTGGGCGCGCCGATTGGTTCGCTGCTTTTAGGAACAAAAGATTTTATTCAAGAAGCGCGCGTTTGGCGAAAGCGTTTCGGTGGCGGTATGCGGCAAGTCGGCGTGCTCGCCGCGGCTGGTTTAGTTGCGCTCGAAGAGTCCCCGACAAAGCTTTTTAAAGATCACGAGAATGCAAAACGCCTTGCGGAAGGAGTCGCGAAATTAAAAGGCGTGAAAATTGACCTCGAAACCGTTCAAACCAACATCGTAATTTTTGATGTCAGCGAAGCCGCACTTTCCTCAAGCGAAATTTGCGAGAAGTTAAAAGCGGAGGGTGTTTTAGCGATCCCATTTGGAAACGCAATTCGAATGGTGACGCATTACGACGTCTCCGGCGAAGACATTGACGCAGCGATAAAACACTTGGACGCAATATTGATATAGCCTACGAAAGCCCGCTTTGTGAAATTTTGCCTAGACATGGATATTGAAAACATTCGCGAGTTCTGCCTTTCCCTCCCTAATGTGACGGAAGATTTAAAGTGGGAAAACGATCTTACTTTTCTCATTGGCAACAAGATTTTTGCTGTAGTTGCCTTCGAGCCCTCATATAGAGTTGTGATGTCGTTTAAGTGCACTCCGGAAACTTTCGATGCATTGATCGAACGGGAAAACATTATTCCCGCACCTTACTTAGCCCGTTATAAATGGGTTGGACTCGAAACTTTTGATGCAATTGAGAAAACCGAACTTCACGAACTCCTGAAAAAGTCATACACTCTAGTTTTTGAAAAACTGCCAAAGAAGCTTCGGGACGAATTAGATAGAAAATGATCATAGCAATTGACGGACCATCAGGCGCGGGAAAATCCACTCTCGGAAAAATGCTCGCCAAAGAATTGAATCTCCTTTACCTTGATACGGGTGCAATGTATCGTGCGGTCGGGCTGGCCGTCTTGCTCGCCGAGATCAGCTCCCGTGATCATGAGGAAATCATTGAGATCACAAAAGACACGGAGATAGAACTGCGCGGCGAACCGGATCGGCAAAAAGTGCTACTAAACGGCTTGGACGTAACGGGCGAAATACGCACTAGCGAAGTAGGGCAAATGGCATCGGTTGTTTCAACGATTTCGGCGGTAAGAAAAAATCTGGTCGAGAGACAGCGAAAACTTGGTAAAGCCGCTAAGAATGGCGCCATTTTAGATGGTCGGGATGTCGGCACGGTAGTTTTCCCAAAAGCAAAAGTGAAGTTTTTCCTGACGGCTAACCCGAAGGCTCGTGCAAAAAGGCGTTATGAAGAAGATAAAGAAAAGGGTCGCAAAACGACCATGGATAAAACGCTCAACGAGATCAATAACCGCGACGAGCGTGACGCAACCCGAAAAGATTCCCCGCTCACCACAGCCGATGACGCAATAATTATCGATACAAGCAAAATGACTGAGGCAGAAGTATTCGAAAAAATGCTCGAATCGATTCGAGCCGTCTAGAAAGCCGCGCATCGGATAATGCGGTTTGACTTAAAACACCGTAATAGTTAACATTTTCGTTGCTTTGTGCTCTCGTAGCTCAGTTGGATAGAGCACCGGTCTTCTAAACCGGGGGTCGCACGTTCGAGCCGTGCCGGGAGCATTTTCCCAATTTCGGATTGCGAATTTCGGATCGGGAAAGTTATAATTTGCTCTGATTTTGAATTCGCTATTGCAAATAGAAAGTTATTACGGCGGCTATAGTTCAGCTGGTTAGAACGCCTGATTGTGGTTCAGGAGGTCGTGGGTTCGAGCCCCACTAGCCGCCCCATTTCGTTAATTTCGATTCTTACTCAGATTACCCCCGCTCAAAACCCCAATTAAATAAACGCAAAATCAAACTGCTCCTGATGCACGGTCGAATCGCCGTTTACATCGACGACACCGAGGTATTCTTCGATCTCATCAAAAACCTCTCGTTCCGAACTCCGCAAGTTCTTTGCAACTTCAGGATGAACCCTCAAGGTCGTTTGGCGTACGTCATCAAGTTGTTTTGAAAGACGTCTCGCTTCATCGAGAATTTCGTAGCAGATAGTTTGAGCTGATTTCACCCAACCTGCGCCTTCACAATAAGTGCAGGGCGAACAAAGCGTTCGCTCGAGAGATTGTTTTACACGTTTTCGGGTCATTATTATCAGGCCGAAATCGTTAAACGATAAAACCTTTGTGGGCGATTTATCTTGTGATAAATGCTCCTGGAGTTTTTGCTGAACCTTGTTTCGATTGCGTCGATCTTCCATATCGATAAGATCAAGCACAATGATTCCGCCAAGATCACGAAGCCGAATTTGCCGTGCGATTTCTTCGACCGCTTCCATATTCGTTTTTGTGATCGTATCTTCAAGCCGGGCATTTCCCTTACCAACGAATTTCCCGGTATTTACATCGATGGCGATCAAAGCTTCCGTCTGGTTGATAACCAGATAACCGCCGGATCTTAACCAAACGCGGTGTTTCAGAGCCTTATCGATCTCATCGCTAACTCCGTATGTATCCAATATCGGCTCATCAAGCGTATGGAATTTCACACGTTTGACGAGTTTTGGTTGGATACGATTAACAAATTCAACAATCCTTTGATATTCCTCTTCGGAATCTACTCGAATCGCAGTGAAATCATCGGATAGGTGATCGCGGAGGAGTCTGAGAATGATATCCAGATCCTGATGGATAAGGGCGGGCGATTTCGCTTTTTCCGCCAACTTCTTATTTTCCATCCAGGTTTTGACCAAATAATTTGCGTCATCGGCAAGCTCTTGTTCGGGCTTTCCGGTTCCGGCAGTTCTTACGATAAAGCCACCTGAAGGAATCTTGTTGTTCTTTACGACATTTTGCAGCACGGTTCTAAGCCGCGCCCGCTCCTTACTCGAAGCGATCTTTCGCGAAACACCGAGGTGCTCGATTGTCGGCATATAGACCAAGTATCTACCCGGCAGCGCGATATGCGATGTAATTCGCGCACCTTTTTTTGCGATCGGTTCCTTGGCGATTTGAACGAGAATTTCCTGACCTTCATTGAGAAGATCGGTGATTTTCGGCTGACGGTGGTCGTTGCGCCTTCCGCGTCTTCCGTTTGATTTTGTGTTATTGGGTTTGAACTCAGCGTCGGCAATCTGATCTTCTGCAACTATGGGTTCAGAATGCTCGGTTGTTTTGTAGCTTTTATCAGTATGCGCTTCCGGATCTTGCAATGTTTCATCTGAAGTTTTCTTAGGTGTCCGGCGCCTGCCGCCACGGCTTCCTCTTCGAACGGCCATCTCGGCCACATCAGACGTTTCAGTTACGCGTGCTTCGGCATCTTCAAGCGTTTCGGCTTCCTTTGATGCCTTATCTTTTGCTTTGGCTGCGGGTTTCTTCGCTGAAGGCTTTCTCGAACGCGACTTGGATCTCGACTGTCTTTTTCGTGCAGCAGTGAGCGTGCCTTTATCACTTCCCGGATCAGATTTCTCGCTTTCTTCTTTATTTACCTTTTCTGTTTCCCCTTGTTTTTTTGCAGGAGTTTTTCGTGATCCTCGTTTTGCCGGAGATTTATTGCCGGTTTCTTCGTCATCTTCATCGGCGATTCGTTCGAAAGCCGAATCGAGCGAATCAACGGAATCCATAAACGAACCAACTTCAGCTGTGTCAAAACTCTCCATGTCGAATTCTATCGAGCGAACTTTGTCCGTTATCGCTTCCTGCATCATTGCATCTTTTAGCATTTCACCCGTATCTTCGTCTTCATCGACGATTCGTTCGAAACCGGATTCTTCAAATTTCAGATCTGACGCATCAAGCACATTTTCACGTTTCGCGATATTTTTTTCTCTGGTTTTGTCTGGTCCTCGACCCCGAACCTTCTCTCGGTCCTTCTCTCGATCCTTCCCTCGATCCTTTTGTCCTTCGGAATCTTCTTTTGCGTCCTTCTTGTTGTCAACGTTTTCTTCTGTATGTTTCTTCTTCGAGGGACGTCCTCTTTTTCCGCTCGGAGAAGATTTTTTACGTGAGTCTCTATTTTCGTCTTCTTGTTCCGCGTCCTTTGCTCCTACCGGACCCGTCTCGCTTTCTGCTTTTTCCTGAACATTGTCTATCTGCTTATCGCGTTTTAGGCGTGTTTTGTGAAGCTCATCCGTTGTTTCACGTTCAAGATCATCCGCGGATTTTTTCTCATCCGATTTTTCCATTACAATTCGCTCAATTTCTTCCTCTTCATCGAAGAAATCCGAAACGTAGAGAAACGCGTCACGCTCCAAGCCAATATCGACGAAAGCCGATTGCATCCCGGGCAAAACTCTCTGCACTCGCCCTTTATAAATATTTCCTACAACACCGGAATTGTCTTCATCGCGCTCGATGTAGAATTCCGTAACTTGCCCATTTTCCAAAATGGCAACTTTCTTCTCGCGTCCATTGACGCTGATTATCATTTCTTTTGACATATTTTTCCTTATATTTAAGAAAAACGATTTTTGGTATGGCTGTTAAATGGATTTCGGTCGAATAAACTTCAACCTTGAATTTCGTGAAAGAATGGTCTTGAAAACAAACTTGTGTATTTTAAATTTTTTTACAGTTCGAGATTCAAACTCAATGGAACCCAAGTAAAATTAATATTTTACAAATGATTTGTTTTGAAAAGGATTTCCAAAACCAGATGGAGTTTTGATTTTATTCACTAGGAATCTCTTTGTAAAAAGCAATCGTTTGCTTTTCAGAATCCGGGGAGCAACTAATCTTTGAACAACCGTGCTTCAAACCCGTTTACAATCTTCAATGAAAACTTAACAACTATAAAATCTTTTAACTTTATACGTTTATTTGCCTGCCACCTAGGCATGATCAAACAAACTAAAATTAGTATATGTCTTTTTCGCAAATTGGTAAATACGGATTTAACTAAGTTAGTAAGTTTCCGACTTTTACCAAAAGGAAATTAAGATTTACCATTGATCAAATATGGAAGTTTATTTTCAAATAATTACGGAACCGGAAGCGCTAAAGACCGCTTGCGATGAATTTAGAACGGACGAAATTTTAGGCTTCGACACCGAGACTACCGAGCTTGATCCTTTCGACGGCACGATTCGCCTTGTACAGCTTAGCAACGGGAAAAATACTATCGTTATTGATCTCAAACCCTTTGCGGAAAAGGGTGATCTTAAAACGATGCCTGCGCTCGAGCCGCTTCGAGATATTCTTTCAGCGAAGGTTCCCGAGAAAGTTGCGCACAACGCAAAGTTTGATGCGAAGTGGGTTGCCCATCATTTAGGGGTCGAGCTGGGTGGAGTTTTTGACACGTTTCTCGCAAGCCAGATAATTGCCGCGGGTGAGAGAGACCGGCGCCATAATCTCGCCGAAGTTGCAAACTTTTTTCTTGGTGCCGAACTCGATAAAAGTGAACAGGTAAGCGATTGGAGCGCGGATCAGCTTTCTCAATCGCAGGTTGAATATGCGGCGAAAGATGCCGCGACAATGGTTCCTCTTAGAGAAAAGATCGTCGAAAAACTGAGAGAGGACGGTTTGATGGGAGTTGCTCAAATAGAATTTGATTGTGTAACCCCAATTGCATTGATGGAGCTAAACGGGTTTTATCTTGATGAAGCACGTTGGAAAACGCAGCTTGAAAGTGTAAAAAAAGAACAGGACCGAATTGGGATGGAGCTTCGGGAAATGCTTTCTGCAGGTGTCGCTCAGGCTTCGCTTTTTGGTGTCGCTGAAATAAATCTAAACTCTCACACACAGGTTTCTGATGCACTCAAAAATCTCGGTGTTCCGATCGCTGATTCGACAAGCGGCTGGCAATTGCAGCCGCTTGCAAAGGAATTTCCTGTGATCGACAAACTACTCGAATATCGAAGCGCTGCAAAATCTTTGACGAGTTTTGGCGAAAATATCTTAGAATTCATTCGACTGGAAACCGGAAGAATTCACGCAGATTTTCGCCAGATCGGAGCACCGTCGGGAAGATTCTCGTGTTCGAAACCAAATCTTCAGCAAATTCCGCACGATAAAGAATACCGCAGCTGTTTTCGGGCCGAACCCGGAAATAAACTCATCATTGCCGATTATTCGCAGATCGAGCTGCGTATTTTGGCCGAGTTTTCAGGTGACAAGAATTTTATTGAAGCTTTCAAATCGGGCGAAGATTTTCATGCGACCGCCGCCGCTCAGATTTTTGGAATTAAAGCGGAGAATGTCACGGCTGACCAACGTGCGTTTGCAAAACGTTTGAATTTCGGCGTCGTTTATGGAATCGGTTCACAGCGATTTGCAATGATGACGGGCGTTTCGCAAAAAGACGCCGAAGACATTTTGCGAAAGTATTTTACGACGTATCGCGGCTTGGATGAGTGGCTTCGGGGTGCTGCAAGGAGAGCCAGAGAAGACCGACACGCGAGAACCGCTTCGGGCAGAATCGCACGTTTTCGGTTTGACGAAAACAATTCGCAGGAAATCGCTTCAGCTCAGCGTTATGGGAAAAATATGCCGATTCAAGGCACTTCGGCTGATATTCTAAAAATCGCTCTAGGTCTTTTGAATGAGGAAATAAGGGGCACTTCGGCAAAACTCGTCAATATCGTTCACGATGAAATTGTGATTGAAGTTAGTAACGATGACGCGGAAAAAACAGCCGTGAAGTTGGAAAAAGCTATGATCGAAGCAGCGCAAAGATTTATAAAGAAAGTGCCCATTAAAATTGACGTCGATATTTCCGAGGAATGGGCAAAATAAATCGGGCGGTAGGGGCCGCCTTTTCCGCGTCTAGGTGCTCGCAATCGCTTCGCTCTGCTCTTCTTCGCTGACGAACAATATCTTTGTGCAATTTTCGCAAGTGATAATTTCCGGGGTGGTTTTTAGATCGACAATTATCTGTTTGCGAAGCTTCATATAACAGGCACTGCAGGCATCTTCTATTACTTCCGCCACCGCGATTCCGTCGCGGCTGCGCGTTACGAGACGATTGTAAATAGCTGCCAATCGCGGCGAGACCTCGTTGAAAACCTTCGCGCGTTCGCTCGTCAATTTTGCGAGTTCTTTCTTGTCTCGTTTTGTTTCACCGTCAAATTCCGCTTGTTTTCCTTCCCAATCGCTGTCGAGGTTTTTTACTTCTTCGGCGCGTTCATCCAAAACCTTTTCGGCTTCTTCTACTATTTCCAGATTTTCTAGTATCTGTGTTTCGTATTTCGAAATTTGCTTGTTCAATACGTCCACTTCGCGCATCGCGGCTTCGTATTGCTGCGAATCTTGCGCCGCCTTAAGATTGCGGTTTGCACGTTCGAGGCTCGTTTTTGATTCGGCTATATGGGTTTCGAGTTCTGCGCGTTTTGCATTGGCCTCGTCCCGATTATTCTGAATTTCGCGAATAGAAGAGGCGTGCTTTTCGAATTCTTCTTCGATGACTGCACGCCTTTCGTCTGTGGTTTCGATGTTTTCTTTAAGTTGCCTAATCCGTGTATCCGTTTTCTGCAACTCAACCAAGGTTCCAAGTTCTGACTTCACTATGAAAAAATCTCCAATTAAAAAAATCGCCTAAATGGCTGAACAAGTATCTTACATTAGAACAAAACAAAAGAAAAAGGGGTGTTCCAATGAAGTTTTCCGCTCAACATCTTGCTCTATGAATTTACTCCCGCTTGAGCCATCATTTCACAATTTCGTTTTCGCTCGAAGAGCATATAGTTTTCATTATCAAATCAGCTGATTTGATTTACCATTTTTCTTCTACATTGATCGGTCTCTCAATTTTACCGAGTCTAGCCTAGAAAAACTTCAAAATGTTCCCGAAAACTCTTTAGGTTAAAAGAAACCCTATTTCTCTCATCCGCCACCGAAAACCACTGCGGTTTATCTTCATAACGGAGCAAAACCAGTTCTTCATTCTGCTTCTTAAAACCAAAATGGCTGATCTTCGCGCAGGCAAGCGCACCGTATCTGAGGACCCCATCTGAGGGGGTTTGTGTCCAACCTGCTTCGATGTCAAGACATCTTACACCCTGTCGCATATTGAGCAGTGAGCCGCTTAATTCGGAATTGCCGAATTTAAACCGGTGTTTTTCTCTTTGCTCGATCTTGATTCGGGCGTTGTGGCTGTTAAAAGCAGAAACGATCTCCAAGACAGAATCAAATAGCCATTTCACGCTTTCGCGCCGGATCGCGTCGTTGGAGGATTTTAACGTTAGATAGTCAGCGATATCGTAACGCCCATTGGCTCGGGCTTCGGAAATGGCTTGATCGAGATCTCGTGTCCAAACTTCGAAGAGTTCGTTCATAATCTGAGAATAAAGCGGCGGGCCGATTATTGCAATTTCGTGTTATTATCTTCCAAACATTATATGATTGCTGATTTTCACGTCATGAAATATTTAGCCATTTTGATTTTCATAGGTGCGCTCACGCTAAGCTCATTTCCTCAGGAATCGAATCTTGAGGTAGCAAAACGTAGCTCAGATGATAGCGTAAAAACCTCAAAAGGTGTGGGTGAGAAGGAAGAATTCGAAAATGCGATCGCGCAGACCCTTGCTCCGGAGCGCATCGTTGCGATCCAAAAGTTTCTAGCAGATTACCCAAATTCGAAGCTCGAAACTCGTGCCCGCGAGATGCTCTCGGGGTCGAGGGCCGAGCTTGCAGATCTCAAACTCCGTATGGGCGAGACCGAAGACGGCGTCAAATTGTTCAAACTCGCGGTTGAAGAATCCCCGAAAGCGATCTCCAACAAGTTTTTCTCCGGGGTCTTGGTGAAATTTCCGGCAAATCTTTTCTTTCGCGGTCAGATAGCTGCTGCAAATGAAGTCGCGAGAATGATCGAAGATAAGATTTCTGATAATCCCACGCGCCTTCTTGGCTTGGCGACGTTTTATCTGAGTGCGGAAAATGCATCAGAGGCGAAACGTTTAGCAGAGAAATCACTCGAACTAAATCCGCAATCCGCAGCCGCCTATCATACGATCGGTTTTGCTAATCGTATAAATTTCGATCTTGAAGCGGCAGCCGATGCATTTGCGAGGTCGCTCGAGATTGATCCGGAATCCGTAGCGTCAAAAACCAGTCTTGCCGAGATGAAGCGTGCTCTTGGAAAATCCGGCGAAGCCGAAAAGATCTATTATGGAATTCTTGAGAATGATCCTTCAAATGCCAATGCCGAAACCGGCTTGATCCTTTCACTTTTTGAAAGCGGGAAAACTCGACAGGCCGAGGTAAAAATGTCCGAATCGCGTGCCAAGAATTCGAAAAACTTAGCGTTGCTCGTCGGTGCGGCATACTGGTACGCAGCAAATAAAAATGGCGGGAAAGCCGTCCAACTTGCCCAAGAGGCGCTTGCGCTGGAACCTCGTTATACGTGGACGTATATCGCGCTCGCGCGTGGATTTATGGCACAGGGCGATCCTCTTTCGGCTGAACGGACACTCCTTGTGGCGCGGCGATACGGAAATTTTCCAACGCTTGAATATGAGCTCGCTACAGCGCGGGCCGCTGCCGGATTTTACAAGGAAGCCGCCGAGGGACTGCAAAATAGTTTTTCCTTTGAAAATGGTTATGTAAAAACTAAGCTCGGCGGGCGAATTGGGCGGCGATCGGAAAGCTTTATTGATCTGCTTTCATCCGAAAGGCGCGCGGGTATATTTCAATTTTCGCCCGCCGATAGTAGTGAAAATTCAAATCTTCTTAAGAATCTTCTGAGTTTTTCGCAAACTCTGGAGGCAAATTCGCCTTTCGATAGCCAAATCGAATCGACATCCGACAAGTTTATTTCCGGTGAAGATCCGATGAAGTTTCATCGGCAGCTTTTTGTCGCAAGCCGTCTGGTCGAAAGCAAAAAGGCTTTGCCCAAAGTTTTGGAAATAACCCAAAATGCGGTCGCCGGAGTAGAAAGCGGTCTAAGCATTTCGAATCCATCCGCGGCCGTCTTGGCAGAAGAATTGTACGAAAGCAGAAAGCTTGCCGAAGCGGGCGGACGTTCGGTAATTGTACCGCAAATTCCGCGCGCTACCTTACTCAGAATTGTGCGTGGAAGAATTGAAGAATTGGCCGGGTGGGCCTTGTTTCAAGAGGAAAAACCGGATGAAGCCAAAACCCGTCTGAAGACTGCGATTTCGATATTGCCGCAGGACAGCGCGTGGTCACGGTCGACGATGTGGAAAATGGGAACAATATTAGCAAGCGAAGGCAAGTCAGAAGAGGCTTTGGACGCATATATTAAGGGATATTTCGCGGAAGAGCAATCCACCGCAAAAAAGATCGTGATTGAAAACCTGTATGCGAAAATATACGGAGGTCTGGAAGGTCTGGAAGAGCGGCTCGAGAAAAAGTCTTCCAAAAAGAATTCAATAAGCATTTTTACAAACAAAGCTATTAAAGAGCAGCCGAAGGAAAAGCCCACGCCCGAGATCGTTGCTCAAAATGAACGGGATCCCGCTGAAAGGCCGACAGAAAATACACTAGACTTGAGAAACGTCCCAAGTCGTGTACCGATTGCGAAACCTACTCCTGCTGTCATTGTAAAAACCCAAAATCAACCGACGGATACTGTTATCCGGAATCCGGTCGAACCTGATCTCAAAACAAAAGAGACGAGTATCCCGGACGAAAAGGTCGATCGCGTCGAGACTTTGGATGAAAAAACATCGCAACCAGAAATTAAATCAACACCTACCGAGAAAATATTAGTCGCCAATTCGAATATCAGCGAACTTCCGAATCTCGAAAACGAGTTGAAAAAGGAGAATTCGATTGAAAGGAAAGCCGTTGTTCCGGATGAAACTAAGATCGAAAAGCCGTTATTTGACCCGGTTGTGATAAAGGTCCCACGGGCTACCATAGGACCCAAAATAGACGAAAAAAGGAAGCCTAAAAGTATCGCTGAAACAGATCTAGCAGCAGACGCAATAATATCTGCACAACCGTTCGAAACGACCAAGACGGGCGCTCCTAACGACGTTGTCCCTAAAACTCAAGTTGAGGATTCTGAAAACAAAGTGAAAGAGTCCAGTGAGGAAGAAATCGTTTCAGGACACCAGAGGTCTCGAATTGTCGCGAAAGAAGAGGTAGTTTTAAGCGAGAGTGTGGATCAGTTAAAGCCGTGTAAAATTCAGGCTAGTGAAGATGTCATTTCGATAATTAATGGCGGCGGAAGCCTAGGGGTTATGCTTTGGATTGAAGGTGGCAAAAGTGATCCGCAAATAATCAAGGCGACCTCGAGCAGCGCGGAAGATATTGAGGTTGTCTTTGAACCGGAGATCGCTAAAATCTCAGGACGCTCCTTTTTTATTGTTAAATCAATCAGCAGTAGTCAGGGGCTTTTCGGCGTTACCTTTGAAGCCCCGTGCGGCAAGAAAGAAATTCCTGTAAAAGTTCGTTAAGTCTTGTCATTTGTTTGTAATCATTTATCATAAGCGCAGAATTTAGAAATCACAGTGAATGTTAAATGGAGCACGGTAAGACTTTTCGCAGCGGCTTTGTCGCTTTAATTGGACGTCCGAACGCCGGAAAATCAACATTATTGAACCATCTTGTAGGCGAAAAGATCGCCGCCGTATCGAATAAACCTCAAACCACCCGCCACAAAATTCAGGGAATCGTTACATCAAACGAAGGGCAAATTGTATTTGTCGATACGCCGGGAGTTCATAAACCGGGATATTTGCTCAATCGAAGAATGATGGCGGCCGTGCACGACGCGATTCTTTCGGTCGATTTGGTTGTGCTAATGCGTGACGCGGCAGTCTCGACGGGTAACGGTGATCGTTTTGTGCTGGATCTAGTTAAACAAAGTGAAAAACCTGCTCTTCTCGTGTTGAATAAAATCGACAAAGTTAAAGACAAGAATAAACTCCTGCCGCTAATTGATTTTTATTCTCACGAACATAGCTTTGAGGAGATCGTACCAATTTCTGCTCTCAAGGGTGAAGCAATTGAAACTTTGCTGGCGCAGCTAATAAAACACCTGCCTGAAAATGAGCCGATTTTTGCCGCTGATGAAATGACCGACCAGCCGCTGAGAATTATGGTTGCCGAGATGGTACGTGAAAAAATACTCGCAACGACCGGTGAAGAGATTCCTTACGTCACCGCCGTGATCACTGAAAAATACGATGACTCGGATCCAAAAATCGCAAAGATCTATTGTGCGATCTACGTTGAACGAACGTCGCAAAAGCACATCATAATTGGCAAACAAGGCAGCCGGATAAAAGATATCGGGACGAAGGCACGGAAAGATATCGAGCATCTGATCGGAAAAAAAGTGTATCTGCAGCTATTTGTAAAGGTTGTAAAAGATTGGAGAAATCAAGAGCGTCAGCTCGACGAACTCGGCGTCAAACAATAACTTCAACAATGAAAACAAAGGATCTCTGGTTTGCCGTAACCGTATCTGCAAAGCCCGCTGCCGCGGAGGCTATCGAGTTTGCTTTTAATGATCTGGATTCGCTGGGAACCGAAATCGATAGCTTGGGAAAAACGGTCGGTGAGACCCTTGAAGTAGTCGGATATTTTGACCACGAAATTGATTCAGCGGTAGTAAAAAGAATTCTTGATGAATCGCTAAGGATCTATAGTTTGACGAAAGATCACATATTTCGGATTGACTCGAAAAAGGTTGAAAATTTGGATTGGGACGCGGAATGGAAAAAGCACTGGAAGCCTACCGAAACCGAAAAATTTATCATCGCACCGACCTGGGCAGATGTTTCTAAAAGCGGCAAAATTTTAATTCGGATCGATCCCAAGATGGCTTTCGGAACCGGAACTCACGAAACTACACGGCTCAGCCTGAAAGCAATTGAAGATCATTACAAAGAAGGAATGAGTTTTCTTGATGTAGGTACCGGCACCGGAATCCTATCGATCGCGGTTTCCAAATTATCATCGTCTAACCCTCCAAGAATTTTTGCATGTGATATTGATTCCGATTCTATATCAATAGCGAAGGAAACCGCCGAATTAAATCAAGCTGAGATCAGTTTTTTTGAAGGATCGATCTCAAATGAAACCGAACCCCATGATTTCGTATGTGCGAATGTAACCGCGGATGTGATCATTCCGATGCTTGATTTGCTTATCAAAAAGTCTTCCTGCGTTCTCATTTTATCAGGAATCTTAGCCATAGAAAGGCAGGAAATCGTCGAGTCGCTGAGCAAACACGGGGTCCATGATCCTTCGATCGAAACGATGGGCGAATGGGTCTCAGTCAAAATTATCAAGCCGTGATACCTACCGATTATCTTTTGTAGGCTGGTTTGCAACCGGAATATCTCCATCATCCGCAAACTGAAGCGTCGGAATTATCGGCTTTACCTTCTTCTTTGAGTTGCCCATTTTTAATACGGGTGGAATTGTCTGCGGAGCGATTTCAAAGGTCGAAAGCATAGCGGTACGCTTAAGAATTGCCCCGCCCCGCCCCGCAACCCAAAGGCTCGTTCCGCCGCGATATTCTAAAGTTTGAAGCGAATTGCTTGTTATATTCGGCTGAGATTCCCAGGTCTCACCACCGTCTTTGGTTCGAATAACAGTTCCGAGCGCCCCGACCGCAATCGCACTCGAAGAACCGTAAACTTCAACATCATACAGGTTTACAGTTGTAGGAGATTCAACATCTTCCCAGGTTTTTCCACCATCGGTCGTTCGGAGAATTGTTCCGCGCGCGCCCACCGCTATTCCGAATGAACCCCTGGAAAAATCTATCGCATATAGATTTTCGTCGAGATTGGTCTTTATCTTCGTCCAGGTTGTGCCGGCGTCTTCGGTTGTTAGAATCGTCCCCGAATCTCCTACAACTACGCCGCGTTTTCCATCGAGAAAAATTACATCTTCGAGCCAATTTCTCGTTCCGGATACGAGCGGAACCCAATATGCGCCGCGTGATTCGGTTTTGAGGATCTTGCCGTTGGAGCCGACCACAAATCCAACATTTTCACTGGCAAAATCGACCCCAAAAAGGTCTTCGGTTGTTCCCGATATTCCATTTCCCCAACTCTCACCACCGTTATTGGTGCGCAAAACGACACCTTTGTCTCCGACAATAAATCCATAATCCGTATCTAAAAAAGCTATTTTGTTAAGTGATCCTTTAATACCTGAATAGACGGGAATCCATGGATTTCCACCTGTATTTGTTACCCAAAGCCGACCTTGTGACCCGACTGCCCAACCAATTTCCTTGTCGAACAAGAACATATCGTTTACGTCGTCCCGTCCGCCAAGACTCAAACGCTGCCAGCTATATCCACCATCGTCCGTACGTATAATCAGACCATTGTCGCCTACTGCCCACCCCGTGAGTTCATCAGCGAAATACATCGAAACAAGCTTAGGATCAGTGCGGACATTAAATGGAAGCCAGGTATTACCGCCATCTTCGGTAAGCCAAACCTTTCCGTTGCTATCCGTCATAAAGCCCTTTGAGTCGTCCGCGAAACGAATCGAAAGGAGATCGACTTCCTTAAAGATATTAACCGGTTTCCAGGTAAGACCGCCATCCTTACTTTTTGCGACACATCCGCCAAAACCGCTTGCAACGATATTGTCTTCCGATATGTAGGCGACCTCCGAAATCAAGGAATTGCCGCAAGGTTTGCTCGTCGTCCATGTTTCACCCGCGTCTTTCGAGCTAATGATCGTGCCACTCTTTCCGACCGCCACTACCTCCATTTCACCCGACGCCGCAACACTAAGAAGATCCGTGTTTACAACAGCCTCCAACTGTTTCCAATTGGCACCTCCATCGGTAGATTTCAGAATCGCTCCATTCGTTCCCGCAATCCACCCCTTGCTTAAATTTTCTCCTGAGAAATCAATTGAATAGAAATGTTCCTTAAAAATAATTCGATGTGTTTTCCAGTCTTTTCCGCCGTCATCGCTCGAGAAAATGGTGCTTCTTGTTCCGACAAGAAATATGTGTTTTTCGTCTTTTACAAAAACATCGGTGAGCGAAGTCGTAAAGGGAGCGACGAGTTTTTCCCAGGAAAAACCGCCATTTTCGGTTCGCAAGATCGTATTGTCAGCTCCTACCGTAAAACCGAATTTTGAGTCCTTTGCGAAATGAATCGAATGAAGCGGATTTCCCTGCGGCAGCGGATTCTGCCAAATCCAGCCCCGTGAAAGATACGGTTGCGCGGAAACGGCTGACAAGAATATCGATATAAACAAGACAGACACCAACGGAATAAGAATTCGTAGATTCCTCCACCGGTTACCGACTGTGAGTTGAGACTTAAACATCATTAAATTTCTTCGATGCCGATTTCGAGCACGGCGTTATCGATAAATTCTTCATCTACTCGCTGAAGTTCGGCAGTTTTTCGCGCAATATCGTCGGCGATTTCCTGCACTTTATGTCCCGAATGTCCTTTTACCCATTCCCAATTTATCTTGTGTTTGGCAGCGGCTTTATCGAGTTTTTTCCACCAATCATGGTTGGTTTTTTTTTTGAAATTACCAAGCATCGTTTCGACGACATACCGCGAATCGCTCAAAACCCGGACATCGCAAGGCTCTGATAATTGCGATAAACCGATCTCAGCCGCCGCGATCTCAGATTGCTGATTGGTCGCTTCTCCGAGATACTTTGCAAATCCGCGCCAATATCCTTCATAACCCAAAATCGCACAAGCAGCAGCCCGCGGTTTGAGTCTACCGTTTCCGAGCGATGATCCATCGCAAACAATCGTCACTTTCTTCATAGGTTATAGGTCGGAGTGCGGACTTACTATTAGCAAATTCGGTGTGCAAAAATGAAATCACTCAAACGCTTTTTCAATCTTAGCAGATATCGACTTCCAGATTATCGCACTTCCGTCACCGATATAGGAAGTTTTTTCTAGAACCTGCTCCTTCGTAATTCCGTTTTCCATCCAACTCTGTCTGCCGTTGTTCACGTTCTGAAGAATCGGCAAAACGCGATCAATTGCCCTTGCAAACTTTGCTTCCGCAGAATCACCGTTTTCAAATTCATCCCAAAGCACAAAAAACTCCTCGCGCTTCTTCTCAGGCAAAATTCCAAAAATACGTTTTACGGATTCGAGCTCGCTTTCTTTGGCAGCGTCTTTTCCCGCCCCGTCAAAGAAAATAACGTCGCCGGCATCGATTTCGCCAATGTCGTGCACCAGAAGCATTTTCATTACACGTGCCTTGTCGATCTCTTCGTTGGAAAAATCCGCAAAAGCCATCGCACAAACCGCGATTTGCCAGCTGTGTTCCGCGGAATTTTCATAACGGTCAATTCCGATCGGTTTAACCTTTCGTTTGATGTTTTTTAACTTTTCGAGTTCGAGAATAAACTCGAAACATTTTTCGAGATCGTTTTCCATATTCCAATTCCTAAAACAAGCCCGGTGCTGTTGAGCTCGGCTCGTCATTTCTAACATTGACGACGTTATCAACATAACCCTCGAATGTATCATCATGCGAGATAACAAATAGCTGGTCAAAAGTTTGTCTTTCAGTGATTTTGCTGATCTGCTCGGCGAGGCGTTCGCGGCGTTCGGCATCCATATTCATAGTCGGTTCATCGAAAAACGCGATCCGTATATCGGACAATTGCTTTAGCAGCGCAAGCCTAACGGACATTGCGGCCGCCATCTGCTCACCGCCCGAAAGGTTTTGAAATGGACGTTCGTATCCGTCTTCTTCGAGTAAAATACCGTAATCTTCATCCCACTTCAGAGTTCTTTCCGCATTTCCCGATATTTCACGAAACATTTGATTTGCCTCAATGGAAACGTGATAAACGTAGTTTCGCGCGACACGCGGAGCGGCTTCTTTTAAAGTGGTGCGAATAAACGCGGTGGCATCGGAGACCCTTTCGAGACGATCTTTTTCGATTATGTCATTCTTGAGCGTTTCGCGAATTCCTTTCAAACGCACGATCTCCTTTTCGAGTTCGCCATTCCGCTTCGAGACGTGTTCGAAATTTAGTCTGGTTTCAAAAAGATCTTTTTCGAGCGAAGCAAAGGTCAATTTTTCCCCGGTAAACTTTTCCACTTCAAATCCTTTGGACTTCTCGAGAAATTCCTTTTTGAGCTTTCCAAGATTTTCTATGATTTCTTTTAGCCCATCTTTGGCAATTTTGTGTTCTTTAACCCTTTGAGCGAGCATCTTTGCACTCGCCTCGTTCGCAATATACTGACGATGGGCATGAGATGTCTTATCCCTCAGGTGAGAATACTCCTTCCAATTCGAATCCAGGTCTTTATATGTCTCCAGCTGCTGGACTTTTGTCCTCCGATCGCTTTCCAAACGCTCGAAATTGCTCTCGATGTCTGTGAGCGTTTCTCTGATCGATATTTCGCGCGCGGTTTCCTTTTCCAGAATCTGAATTCTAGCTTTAGGGTTATTTAGCTCGGCGAGCTTTGAATCTATATCTGCGAGTTCTTTTGTAAGATCATCTGAATTGCTGACACTCTTTTCGAGCGATTCTTTTTCTTTGCGGAGAGCGATACCGTCATTTGTAATTTCCTCCTCCCTTTTGATAATCGTATCGAGAGAAGCGATAGATTTTTCTGCCTCGCGAGAAGCCTTGAGTAAAACTCCGACCTCCTTGTGCTCCGCTTCGAGTTTTGAGATCTTGCCGTGCTCTTCCTCAAACTTTGAGTCGACAAAACCATCGAGCGTTTCTCCCTCTTTGAGATTGAGGCATTTGGCAGAAAAAACCGGACATAACCCGTTTTCGATTTCACTTTGAAACTTTTGATCTCTTTCAAGTCCGGCTCGCAGGTTCGCGACCTGTTTACGCAATTCTTCGTCGAGCTTTTGTCGTTCCACCAATAGTTTTGCATCCGCAGAATTTTCTTCGGTTTGCTTTTTGAGATTTTGATTTTCGCGATAACGATCTCGCAGGGTATTGAGTTTCTCATCGATGTCCTTTAGACGATTTCTCGATGATTTGACATCAGCAATTTGATTTCGAATCTGCTCCCTGCGTTTTTCAAGACGTTCCTGTTCGTCTAATCTGGGTTTAAGATTTTCAATTTCCTGATGCGCGTCAGCGATTCGCTTCCTGTCATCGAGAGCTGCCTTCTTGTCTGACTGTACTTTTGCGATTGCCCCCTCAACGTTTGCCTTTTCGATATCAAGCTTGCGTCGTGCTTCGCGTTCGCGCTCGAATTCTTTGAGCATTCCAAGTGCTTTGATATGGCTCTGATAGTCGTTTTCAAATTTCGAAACGATCTCTCCGGCTTTTTCCGCAGCTGATTTTTCGATTTCAGTTTGAGACAAAACGATTTCCGTGCGCGATTTGTCACCTTCGACTTTTTCAAGCTCCGATTTTAAGCCCGAAACTTCCATATCGATCTTCGAAAGTTTCTCCACCGTAGTTCGCTGTGCAGAAACCTTTTCGTCCAACTCTTTGACAGATTTATCGAGCTTTTCGACTTTCTCCGAAGTCGTTTTCAACTCTTTTTCGAGTTCATCAAAGCGGTTTAGTTCACCCTCAGACCGTGCAATTTTCTCTCTCGCATCAATTATTTTGCTTTCGACATATTTTGCCGTATCGCGGAGCTTATCCGAACTTTCACGATATTCTTCAACCTTTAAGAGCTTGTCGAACGCGCGTTTTCTTTCCGTAGCACTTTCGAGAAAAATTGCCGTGAATGTGCCCTGAGGAACACCGATCGCACGCCTGAAAAGGGATTCCAAATCCGTACCGACCTCGACTCCCAAATGCTGCCATAGAAAACGCGTAACTTCTTCCTTTTTGTCTGCGATCCGCGTTTTCAGTTTCGGATCATAAATGTAATATGCCGTTTTCGTGTCGCGATGGACCACATATCGCCTTTCGTCCAACCCGCTCTCAAACGTTACTCTGACCACACCCTTCCCGGCGCCGCGGCGCACAAAATCGTCTTTTTTATAATCGAGTAAATCAAACAGAGTCCAGCCGACGGCCTCGATGATCGTCGTTTTTCCAACACCATTTTCGCCAACGATTGCCGTCGTCCCGCGTTCGAATTCGAACGTTGATTCGACGTGGGATTTGATGTCTTCAAGCTCGACGCGCGTGATATGCATAATATGATTTTAGTGGAAATCTATTGAAAGGAAAACCTACGCGGAATTCCGCCCGGCATTGATAATGCCAAACGAACAGCGAACGATCAGTTTTTCATAGCTTTCGTTAAATTCGTCCCCGCCTTTGCGAATTTTTGTGAGTGCATACTGCTGAATTGTGGTAAGCGGCAGCACGATTTTTTCCCTCATTAGAACCGATTCACGTGCGACCGGAAAATCTGCCATAAAAGAATCGCGTCCTGTAATTATTGCAAGATATTTTCGTGTTCTTTCGTATTCATCTTTTATTTTCCGCCAGAAATCTCCATATATCGGATCCTGCGCCAAATGCGCAGTCAACGGGAAAAATGTCTTTTGCATCGACATTTCACAATTATCGACAAGAGCTTTAAAAAACGCGTTTTGATTGTATAGTTCTGAGATTTCTTCTAGCTTTCCTCGATCATCCATCTGCTGAATCGCCGAGCCTACTCCATAGAAACCCGGTACATTCTGTTTCATCTGGCTCCAAGCTCCGACAAAGGGAATCGCCCTCAGACTCTTTAGCGTGAGTTTGCTTGAAGCATTACCGCGTCTTGCGGGACGGCTCCCAATATTCGCCTTCGCAAAGTATTTCAAAGGGCTTACGTTTTCAAGGTATTCCAGAAAAATGGGATCGTTCTTCAAGTCGGAATAGGCTTCAAAACTATATTCTGCGAGATCACGGAGGAGCGATTCCTCTTCGCCTTCAAAAGTTTTTTCCTTCTCAGCAAAAACCGTATTTTTAATACCCGCACTCAATAGCTGCTCGATGTTATATCGTGCAGCATCGATCGTTCCGAAATTTGAGGAAACGGTCTGTCCTTGAATAGTAATTTCAATTCCCTTGTCGGATATATTTTTTCCGAGCGACGAATAGAATTTGTGAGTTTTACCTCCGCCCCGCGCCGGCGGCCCGCCGCGTCCATCGAAGAAAATAACTTCAATTCCAAATTCGCGCGAAACCTTTGTGAGTTCATCCTTCGCTCGGTAAATGCCGTAGTTTGCCATCAGATATCCGCCATCTTTTGTACCGTCTGAAAAACCGAGCATTATTGTTTGAGCGTTTCCGCGACGTTTTAAATGATCCCGATACGTGGGAATTTCGTAAAGCTCGCGCATCACATGCGCCGCATTTCTTAGATCATCTACGGTTTCAAAAAGTGGAACGACATCAACCGTGACATCTTCAGGTTCCCAACCGGACAACAAAAATAAACCAAAGACTTCGATCACATGAAGAGCGCTCTGCGAATTTGAAATTATGTAGCGATTTGCACCCTGCTCGCCATTGGTTTCCTGAATTCCCCTGAAAGCGTTTACTACCGAAAAAGTGTCTCTGGTAAGCTCGTCTTCAAATGTGTTTAAATCAATTTTCGTTTTTGAATTCAATATAGCGCTAATCTTTTCGTCTTCTGAAAGTTTGGCGAAATCGTCAGGAAGTGCGCTCGTTTCCTCTGCGATATGCTCGTAAATCCGCACATGAATTGAACTGTCTTGCCGGATATCCAGCGTAGCAAAATGGAGCCCGAAAACTTCGACCTTATTGATGAGATCCTCAACCAGCTCAACAAACAAGCCCATATGTTGTTCGTTGATCACATTTCGGATCTCGAAAAGAAGTTCGAGAATAGATTCCTTTGTTAGAGCCTGGCTTGTTTCTTCAAGAAAAGCTTTCTTGTATAGACGTTTCTCCAGTTCCGAAATCAAATTTTCAACGCCAGAAAAGGTAAGGCGTCGTCTGATCTTCTTTACATCCGAATAATAGCTCCTTAAAATTGCTGTACGCAGCGCATCGGCTACGGCAATTGTTGTTTCGACCTTCACGAAAGGATTTCCGTCACGGTCGCCGCCGCTCCAGAAACCCATTTTTATTAGATTTCCTAGATCGGGTGAAGCGTCAGCAAAGCCGTCTCGCAGCTCATTTCCGGTTTTCCCAATTGCCTGATAGAAAACGTTTTCTAGATACCAGATCAAACTTGTTGCCTCATCAAAAGGGGTAGGCTTTTGCTTCTTGAAAAAAGGCGTGCGTCCGAGTTGCTGCAGAAGGACCTTTATTTCCGCCGTGTCGTTTATCCGGATGGCGCCTTCCAAATCATTGATTATTCCAAGCACAGATCCTGGATAAAATTGAGTCGGGTGCGCCGTCAATACAAGGCGAACGCCAAAATTACTCAAGCGCTTTTGAAATTGCGCAGTCTTTTGGTTTTGCCGAACCAGATTTTGTAAATATTTAACCGAACCTGAGCCGTCAAGGTCGTGAAGCTCGTCAAACGATGCGTCTTCAAGTGCGTCAAAAAGCACGACCTGCCTTTCTGCGTATTGAACGAAACGAAAAAGGAGATCGAGTTTATGGCTTTCGCTCGTCAATGCTGTATTGGTCGCAAAAAAACCCTCGACTATTTCCAACGGGCTTTTGCCATTTTCGTACCCACTCTCACAAGCCTGATTAAAAAGCGGAAGCAAGGTTCCCGTCTTTTCAATACCGAAAAAAGGTAAGGATAAGAAGAGACTGTTGAAGAGTTGGAATCGTAACCCGATCTTATCCTCAAATTTTTTTACTGCATCGCGCGCGAAATGGTTCATAGAAAAATTGTAGTATAGACTTATACCTAAAGAAACTTGAGCGGGATTATCGCATAAGGCACGACTGTTTTCTTCGCACTCAAAGAATTATGGCAAACGAAAAATTAAAGAAGGCGAAAGCGGAAACTCTCGGGGAACTAAAAAACATCGGCTATGTTTTGCGCCCAGTAAAAGACGAAATGCGATCCAATCTGATCGCGAAACTCAAAAGCCGCGAAAAACTTTTTCCGGGAATTTTGGGTTACGAAGAATCGGTAGTTCCATCGATCGTCAATGCGATTTTGTCTAAACACAATTTGATACTCTTGGGTCTTCGTGGGCAGGCAAAGAGCAGAATCATTCGTGCACTTGCAGGATTTTTGGATGACGAGATGCCGATTATTCTGGGATCTGAGGTGAACGACAATCCCTTCGCGCCGCTTTCGGCTTACGGAAAACAGCAGGTCGATCTACACGGAGACGAAACAAAGATCGATTGGGTAACCCGCGAAAATCGTTTTGTCGAGAAACTTGCAACCCCGGACGTCACCATAGGAGACATCATCGGCGATGTAGACCCCATAAAAGCGGCAAAAGGCGGGCATTTGCTATCGGACGAACTCACGATGCATTTTGGACTTCTACCGCGTGCAAATCGAGGAATATTCGCGATGAACGAACTTCCCGATCTCGCCGGCAAGATTCAGGTTGGGCTGTTTAACATAATGCAGGAAGGCGACGTACAGCTAAAAGGTTACCCGGTGCGTCTTCCGCTCGATGTGATGCTTGTTTTCTCTGCAAATCCCGAAGATTACACGGCTCGCGGAAAAATAATCACACCACTCAAGGACAGAATTGGTGCTGAAATTCAGACGCACTACCCAAAAGAATTGCAGCTCGGAGTTTCGATCACAAGGCAGGAGGCATGGACAAAGCGGGAGGGTTTTGAAGATCACACCGTGGAAATACCGGAGTTTATCGCAGAACTCATTGAGCAGATCGCTTTTGAGGCAAGAGACGATCAAAGAGTTGACAAACGCTCGGGCGTTTCGCAGAGATTTCCGATAACTGTCTTGGAAACAATGGTTTCCAACGTCGAAAGGCGTACTTTAATCACCGAAGAAAAGAAAATGGTTCCGCGAATTTCTGACGTTTACGCAGCACTTCCCGCTATGACCGGAAAAATGGAGCTTGAATATGAAGGCGAACAAATAGGAGCAGAAAAACTAGCAAAGGATCTGATAAAACGCGCCGCCGGCGTGATTTTCGAAGGTTTCTTTTTGGGAATCGATTTCGAGCCGACCGTTTCGTGGTTTGACCAGGGAAATAAAATTTTGCTTTCCGACACGGCGGCAGCCGAAGAATGCGTATTGCTGCTCGAAAGTGTTCCACACCTGATCGAATCCACATTAACCCCACTCGCACTAGATCAAACCGACAAAGCAAATGTCGTTTCGGCATGCGAATTTGTGCTCGAAGGTTTGTACGCAGAAAACAAAATTTCCCGCAGTGAAGACGGCGGTTTTGAGGCGATGACAAAGGCAAAACGCGATCGCCGCGGTATGATCTATGAAGATCTAACGGATTTGGATAGTTTTTGATGAGGGAACAGAAATGCCGTGACAGCTAATCGCTTATCACGGCAAATTTTGAAGCGAAAATTATTCCTAAGGTCGGCGATAATATCTGTATTTTTTCTTCTTAGGATTGATCTTATAAGTATAGAGAGCCGAGCCGCCAGCACCAATACCTGCACCAATTAACGCACCTTTCTTTCCGCCGATTAGTGCGCCGAGTATCGCGCCCGCTCCGGTTCCGACACCGATATTGATCAAATTGCGATGTTTGTCATATGTACTTCTTTTCTTTCTATAAGTGGACGATTTGTAGGTTTTTCCGCTGTAATAATGTCTGCCGGTTTGGGCATTTGCCGCTAATGGAACCATTACCGCCAGCAGGGCAATTGTCATAAATGTCGAAATAAATTTTCTCATTGCATTTCTCCTTTTTCTGTACTTCTGGGAGGAGAGATATAAAATTGCAACGTTTTTCGTCGCACTTTTGTGATGAAAGCGTATTACACGGGAGTTGTAATGGAATTTTCGTCGATAAACAGTTCGAACTATGGCAATTGATTGAGAATGAAGAGGTTAGCTGCCACGTTTTACGTAGTTCTTGACAATTCTTTACGTTAAATGTGTCGTTTTATGAGAAAAAAGCCGTGAAAAGTCTAAAACTTTCTCA
>JBGTGX010000167.1:0-21243 GCA_041746475.1 Pyrinomonadaceae bacterium
CGCGGGTCTTTTGCCGATCAATGAAGAGGTTTCTTTAGAATATTAGCAAAAGATGGTGAGAATCGATAAGGCGCCTCGACGGGTTTTACCTTTTGATCTCCACCGAATATGGAGAACAAATGAAGGCAATCAGGATACACAAATTTGGCGGGCCGGATAACTTACTGGTTGACGAGATCGATCAACCAAAACCGAAAGTTGACGAAGTTTTGATCAAAACGGATGCGGCGGGTATAAATTTTGCTGACACGATGTTGAGGCAGAACAAGTACCTTTTCACACCTGAATTGCCCTTCACAGTGGGGTTTGAGGTTGCGGGAACGATCGAAGGAATCGGTAAAGATGTTGAAAACTTTGCCGTCGGAAGTAAGGTGCTGGCGATGATGAGAGGCGGTGGTTATGCAGAATTTGCGATTGCAGAGGCGAAGACGCTGATACCGATTCCGGAAGGTTTAGGATCAAGCGAAGCGACCGCATTGCTTGTACAGGGATTGACCGCCATGGGTTTACTTCAAAGTTTGGAATCGGGACAGAATATCCTGATCCACGCGGCGGCGGGCGGAGTAGGGACGTTGCTCGTTCAACTTGCGAAACTCAAAGGTGCCAAAGTGATCGGAACGGCTTCTTCCAAAGAAAAACTCGAAAAGGTTCAAGCATTCGGTGCAGATTTCGGGATCAACTACACCGAAAACGATTGGCCGCGAAAAGTGCTTGAGGCGACCGGCGGAAACGGTGCCGACATGATCATCGAAATGGTCGGCGGCGAAATGGGTAAACGAAATTTCGAATGTCTTGCCATCAAAGGCGAAATGATTGTTTACGGTGCGGCAAGCGGGGAGGATTTTCAGATTTCGGCGTTAAGTTTATTGGGCAAGATGCAGACCGTCAGAGGTTACAATTTGAATCTCGAAACACCAAGTAACATGGCGAAGTTCACGGGCGATTTGATGAAATATTTGAGCGAGGGACGATTAGAAGTTTCAGTGATGGAATTTCCACTCGAAGACGCTGTGAAAGCACATCAAGCAATCGAGAATCGGAAGACTACAGGAAAAGTTGTTTTAAGGCCTTAATGACAGAAAAAGAACAGTTTTAAATTATGAGTGAATTTTTTGATAAATTAAAAATTGGAAATTTGGAATTAGACAATCGGATCATTTATGCGCCGATGACGCGAAGCCGTGCGGATGACGAGGGGGTCCAGCCTGATTACGCGTCGGAATATTATTCGCAAAGAGCGTCCGGGGGTTTGATAATAACGGAAGCAACAAATATTTCGCCCATGGCGAAGGGCTATATTCGTACACCCGGGATCTATTCGGAAAAACAAGTTGAAGCATGGCGAAAAATTACCGACGCTGTGCATGCGAAAGACGGCAAAATTTTTATGCAGATATTTCATACGGGAAGAATCGCTCTGCCGGATTTTTTGCCGGAAGACTCCAAAAAACCAGTCGCTCCGAGCGCGGTGAAAGCCTCCGGCCAAAATTACACGGATGAAGGAATGAAGGAATTTGTTGAACCTCGTGCATTGACTACGGAGGAAATTGCGCAGATCGTCAAAGAATTTGGACAGGCGGCGAAACGTGCAATTCGTGCGGGTTTTGACGGCGTTGAACTACACGGTGCTAACGGCTATCTCGTCCAGCAATTCCTTGCAACGAATACAAATAAACGCACGGATAAATACGGCGGTTCGATAGAAAATCGGGTGAGATTTTTGTTTGAAGTTCTGGATTCGATGACTAACGAAATCGGCAGCGATCAAACCAGTTTACGAATTTCGCCGGGCGGAGAATTCAACGACATTAAAGAAGATGATCACGATCAACTCTATTCCTATGTTATTGACAAATTAAACAAACGCGATTTGGCTTATATACATATCGGGACATTTGACGATGATAAAAATTGGCATCCCATTTTGCGACCGATTTATAACGGCGTGTATTTTGCGGGGGTTGGTTTTGATAAAGAATCGGGCAAAAAACTGCTGGCTGATAATGGTGCTGACGCAATAGTTTATGGGAAATTGTTTCTTGCAAATCCCGATCTCCCGAAGCGTTTCAAACTGGATGCGGAATTGAATGAACCGGATTCATCAACATTTTATTCGCCTGGAAAAAAAGGTTATATCGATTATCCGACTTTAGAAGAAGCAAAGGCTGTTTAATATTTGGATATTGGGTTCAGAATTAAAAGGAGAAAAAATATGTCGTTAGAGGAGAAACTGTGTGAATTACGGGAGGGCTCAAAAGAGAAATTTCCCGAGGAAATAAAAGAGAAAATGGCTCGTGCAACAAAGGAATTGCGAGAGTCGGGAATTATGGACAGGGCATTGAATCTAGGTGATAGGATGCCTTCGTTTAGCTTGCCGAACACAAGTGGAAAGACCATCAATTCCGATGTTTTGCTCAAACAGGGCAATCTGGTTGTCAGCTTTTACAGAGGTGTTTGGTGACCGTATTGCAACGTAGAGCTGGAAGCCCTGCAAGACATTTATTCGGAAATCAGGGAGCAAGGTGCTGAATTAGTAGCGATCTCTCCGCAACTCGAAAAATACTCGAATCAGATCAAAAGCAAACACGATTTGGATTTTGATATTTTGAGCGACCAAGGAAATAAATTAGCGGATGACTTCGGTTTGAAATATGCGTATCCCGATTATTTGATCGACGTTTATAAAGGTTTCGGTTTGGATTTTGAAAAATTTAACGGTGATGATTCGTGGACGCTTCCTATGCCGGCAAGATATATAGTTAATCGGAATGGAATAATAGAATCGGCTGATTTTGATCCCGATTATACTCACCGCCCCGAACCGTCAAAAACTGTTGAGGATTTGAAAAATTTGAAGCAGTAAAAAATGAAAAAAGAACATTGGGAAAAGATTTAGAAGTATCGACAATCGGTTTGGGCTGCTTGGGAATGAGTTTGCATACGGTGAAGCCGACGAAAAAGAATCGTTTGCGACAATCGACCGGGCGTTGGAATTGGGCGTGAATTTTCTCGACACGGCGGATATGTATGGTCCATATACGAACGAGGAATTGGTTGGCAAAGCGTTAAAAGGCAGACGCGGCAAATTTGTTTTGGTGACGAAATTCGGTATTGTTTTTGACCCGAAAACAGAAACCCGGGGAATAAATGGCAAGCCGGAATATGTCAAAAGTGCTTGCGAAGCGAGTTTAAAACGGCTCGAAATCGAAACGATTGACTTATATTATCTGCATCGTGTTGATCCAAATACGCCAATCGAAGAAACCGTCGGAGAGATGTCTAAACTTGTTGACCAAGGGAAAATTCGTCATATCGGACTGTCCGAAGCGTCGGCGGAAACTTTGCAGAAAGCATCAAAAGTTCATCCGATTACTGCTTTGCAGAGCGAATATTCTTTGTGGACACGGGATGTCGAGGAAAATGATGTATTGAAAACTTGCCGCGAAATGAATATCGGTTTTGTGCCGTATTCGCCTTTAGGACGTGGGTTTTTGTCGGGCGAAATCAAAAAAAAAGAAGATTTGGCGGAAGACGATTGGCGTAAAATGAACCCGCGTTTTCAAGGCGAAAATTTTGACAAAAATCTGAAATTAGTTGAAAAGCTGGAAGAGATCGCGAAAGAAAACGACGTTACAGCTTCGCAATTGGCGTTGGCATGGGTTTTGGCTCAAGGTAAAGATATCGCGCCGATTCCAGGAACAAAACGGGTTAAATATCTCGAACAAAATGCGGCGGCGGCTGAAGTTGGATTATCGGAAGATGAATTGAATAAGATCAATGAAGTATTCCCGCAAGATGCCGCGAGCGGTTTGCGTTATCCTCAAGAGATGATGAAATCGGTAAACGCATAATTGAATTAAAATCAGTATAGCGAACGATAGCGAGCTGGACAATAGATGTTCAAGTAGGCTTTATTTTAGGCTGCTCACTATCATTCGCCATACTGATTGAAGAAAAATGAAATCAGAACAAAGCAGTATAATTGAAGAGTTTTTATCCTCTAGTTTTGGTATTCAAAATGCGGAGTTATCTGTTTTGGAGGGTTACGAGAGCGAAAACTACAAAGTAGAAAAAGCTGATAAAAAGTTTGTTCTGAAAATTTACGAAGATCAGCCGAATTTGAAGGAATTATTGACGGCGGAAAATTTGCTTTTGGAGAAATTGTCAAAAAAGAAGCCGAACTCTTTTTCAATTCCGCAGGGAAATATTAAAGGTAAATTTTTAACCGAAACTGAAAATAAGTTTGTGCGGTTGTTGTCCTTTGTCGAAGGTGAGTTTCTTGCGGAAGCAGTACATACGCCCGAACTTTTTTATTCATTTGGAAAGTTTTTGGCAGAAATGGATTTGCGAATGCTTAAGTTTCGGGACGTTTCGATCGAAGCGAGGAAGTCGAATTGGGATTTGCAGTTTTGTCATTTGAATAAGAAGTTTCTACCGTTTATTGAAAATCCGAATGATAGAAAATTGATTGAATATTTCTTTTTGCAGATTCATGAAAACGTCGAATCTGAAATTGAGAATTTGCGAAAGTCCGTAATTCACGGCGATGGAAATGATTGGAATGTTTTGTGCGAAAACGGTGAAGTGTCGGGAATAATTGACTTTGGCGATATGTGTTTCTCGCCGCTTATAAATGAGTTAGCAATTGCGGTAACATACGGTATATCGGGCAAGGAACATCCGATAGATTGGGCGTTGCCTATTATCAAGGGCTATAACGAAACCTTGTCGCTTGAAGAAAAAGAAATTGAGTTGCTTTATTGGTTGATCGCCGCCCGTTTGTGCATTAGCGTTTGCAATTCAGCGAAAACGAAACGGGAAAAACCTGATATTGAATACATCACGATCTCGGAAAAACCGGCATGGGAGCTTTTGAGAAAATGGGTGCGTTTGAACCCTGTTTTTGTTGAAGATGAATTCAGAAAAACGGTTGGTTTTGAAACGAAAATTATTAATGAAACTGAATCAGATTTAGCGAAGCGAAATAAGCATACAAGTGAGGCATTGTCATTGCAGTTTGCCACACCGATAAAAATGGTCGGGGCAGCATTTCAATATATGTTTGACGCTCGCGGCAATTCGTATTTGGATTGTTACAACAACATCCCGCAAGTCGGGCATTGCCATCCGCGAGTTGTCGATGCCGGGCAGAAAGCGATGGCTCGGCTCAATACAAATACGCGATATTTGAATGACATTTACAATGAATATGCGGAAAATTTGTTGGCGAAATTTCCTTCAAAACTGACGAAAATTTTCTTCGTAAATTCCGGAAGTGCGGCGAGCGATCTGGCAATTCGTCTGGCGATAAATCATACAAAATACATGGGAATTGTCGTGATTGAACACGGTTATCACGGGAACACGCGACTCGGAATTGACATCAGCCATTACAAATATAATCGAAAGGGCGGAAGCGGGAAACATTCAGCGATAATTGAAGCGGAAATCCCCGATATATATAAAGGAAGATTTCAAAATAATGACGGAACGGCGGGCCGTGAATATGCCAACCAAACAATTGAAAAAATAAAGGAGAATTCATTGCCGATCGCTGCATTTATTGCTGAACCGATTGTTGGTTGTGGTGGGCAAGTCCCATTAGCAAAAGAGTATTTGAAAAACATATATCCATTTATTCGAGCGCAAGGCGGAGTTTGTATCAGCGATGAAGTGCAAACGGGTTTCGGCCGTCTGGGGAAGTATTTCTGGGGTTTTGAGATGGACGAAGTTATTCCCGATATAGTCGTGCTGGGTAAACCGATGGGAAACGGACATCCGATGGCGGCGGTTGCAACAACCGATGAAATTGCAGAATCTTTTGAAACGGGAATGGAATTTTTTAGTTCATTCGGTGGAAATCCTGTTTCATGTGCAATTGGGCAGGCGGTTTTGGATGTTTTGGAAGACGAGAAATTGCCCGAAAATGCTCGGAAAGTCGGCGGGTATTTGTTGGGATTGTTTGAAGATTTAGTTGAAAAATACGAAGTTTGCGGCGATGCTCGTGGGGAAGGCTTGTTTTTGGGTCTGGAGTTTGTTGAAGATAAATTGAGCAAAAAGCCGAACACAAAACTTGCTTCATTTGCCCAGAATAAATTGAAGGAAAAGTTTATAATGGTTGGCACGGATGGACCATATGTTAACGTGATAAAAGTGAAACCGCCGATTTGTTTTACAAACAAAAATGCTGACGAATTGGCGGATGAATTAGAGGAAATTATAAAAATTTATGAGCAATAAAATACAAGCATACGCGGCGATGGAAGCTTCGGGGAAGTTTCAACCGTTTGACTATAACGCGGGTCAATTGGGTAGCGAACATGTTGAAATAAAAGTTTCACATTGCGGAATTTGTCATTCAGATCTTTCGATGTTGAACAACGATTGGATGATGACCGAATATCCATTTGTCGGCGGGCATGAAGCGGTCGGCGAGATCGTCGCTTTGGGAGAAAATACCAAAGGTCTGAAAATCGGTGACAAAGTAGGTTTGGGATGGAATTCGCAAACTTGCATGCACTGTGATCAGTGTATTTCGGGTTTTCATATAAATTGTCCGAATCTGGAAGCAACTATCGTTGAACGGCATGGGGGGTTTGCCGACAAAGTTCGCTGCCACTGGGCGTGGGCGGAGAAATTGCCGGAAGGACTGGATATTTCAAAAGCCGGGCCACTTTTTTGCGGAGGAATTACAGTTTTCAATCCGTTTGTTCAAAACGATATAAAACCGACGGATAAAGTCGCGATCGTCGGGATTGGTGGTTTGGGGCATTTGGCGCTGCAGATTGCTGATAAGTGGGGCTGCGAAGTGACGGCATTTTCGACTTCACCCGATAAGGCAGATGAAGCTAAGAAACTCGGTGCAGATTATCTGGTTGATACCAAGAGCGACGCTGAGCTCGAAAAGCTTTCCGGGAAATTCGATATGATCCTGACTACAGTAAATCAGCCTTTAAATTGGGAACTTTACTTCAAGGCGCTTTCGCCTAAAGGTAAACTGCACATCGTCGGTGCGGTTTTAGAGCCAATTTCAGTCGTTTCGTTTAATTTGATCGGCAATCAAAAATCATTAACCGGAACGGCAACGGGGAGTCCGGATGTTGTTCGCAAGATGCTCGAATTTTGCGCGAGACACAATATAAATTCGGTCACCGAAGATTTCAAAATGTCGGAAATAAACGAAGCATTTGAGCATCTAGATAATGGCAGGCCGCGTTACCGGATTGTCCTTGAAAACGATTTTTAGAAAAGGAAGAACGATCCCTTAGGATAAGACTTGTCTTCTGTAACAAAAGTTGTTACAATAATAATCGTTGGCGACGTTTAGGGAAATATCGTCGATTTGGTTATAATTTTTTCATATTTAGGAAGGAGAGATTTAGATGGGTAACTTTGCGAAAGAAATAACGGATGCGAATTTTGAGGCAGACGTTTTGGCATCAGATAAGCCGGTGCTGGTGGATTTTTGGGCGGAATGGTGCGGACCATGCCGCATGATCGGACCTTCGGTAGAGTCGGTTGCAGAAGAGCTCGATGGAAAAGCCGGTGTTTATAAGATGAATGTTGATGAGAATATGAATGTACCGCAAAGATACGGAGTCAGAGGGATTCCGACCTTGATAGTTTTTAAGGGCGGCGAGGAGCAAGAAAGAATTGTTGGTGCGGTTTCAAAGGAAGCTATTACTCAGGCACTTCAAAAGCACATAACAGCTGACGAAACTGCGGCAGCTTAAGCGAAAGGTCACAAAATGAAATCAATAGTCGTCAGAGAATATGGCGATCCTAATGTGATGATACTTGAAGAAACTCCGATTCCAGAAGTCGGAGTTTCTAACGTTTTGGTCAAAATTATGGCGGCCGGTGTAAATCCGGTCGACACCTACATCCGAGAGGGTGTGCATGCTTCCACTCCGCCGCTGCCGTTTACGCCTGGAAAAGATGCTGCCGGAATTGTTGAGGCAACAGGTGTCAAGGTTTCGAAAGTCGCAATTGGCGACCGGGTTTATTTAGCAGGGGCTATCACGGGAACCTACGCAGAGTATGCCTTATGCGAAGAATCGCAAGCTTGGAGGCTTCCAAATAAAACTTCGTACGAACAAGGCGCTGGTGTTTTTGTGCCGTGCGCGACGGCCTACCGCGCCTTAATCCAGAAAGCGAAAGCTAACGACGGTGAAACCGTTTTGGTTCACGGAGCGAGCGGAGCCGTCGGAATTGCCGCGATTCAGTGGGCAAAAAATTTAGGTTTAACGGTGATCGGGACGGCGAGTTCGGAGAAAGGGAAATTGCTGGTGAAAGATCAAGGCGCAGATTTTGTTTTTGATCATTCGACTGAAGATTATTTGGACGCAATAAATTCTGCGACAGAAGGACTAGGCGTCGACATCATTCTTGAAATGCTTGCGAATGTGAATCTTCAGAGGGATTTTGACGTGCTTATAAAACGAGGACGAATCGTTGTGATAGGAAGTCGAGGGAGCCTTAACTTTGATCCGCGTTTAGCGATGGGAAAGGATGCAAGTATATTGGGAATGTCGCTTTTTAATGCCTCGACAGAAGAGTTTGACGAAATCCATTCGGCGATTTTTAGTGGACTCGAAAACGGATTTCTTAGGCCAATTGTCGGAAAGTCTTTTGCACTCGGAGAGGCCCCGGAGGCACACCGTGAAGTCATCGAAATGAAGGCATTCGGGAAAATTGTACTGGTTCCGGACGATGTACTATAATACTTCCGAATTTGACCTTTTAGAAAAAATTTTACGCTAAGACGTTTCCACCAAAAAAATGAGCAAAAAAATTAGCGATACCGATATTTACGTAAATAGTATTATCGAAGACGTTCAGACCCGCTTTGTAAGCGAAGAAACAATTAAATATTCCGACACCGAAATCGAGCGAAACTATGAATTCGAAGATGGCGCGATCGTTCGGTATGAATGGCGAAGCGGTCCGGGGAAAGCCGCCGATGAGAAATACAACCATCGTTTTACTCTTTCAAGCCCGCCTAAACCAAATCCAAAGAAATTAAAGAAAGGCGTGATTCGAATGATTGGATTTGGAAAAAACGCACGCTAGCGCTTTCGTCTCAAGGTAAAAAATTCGGAAGATAAGAGGAGCCGATCGCTTGCTCTTTCTGTAACCGAACTCTTATTGATCCGACCTGATCTTTGCTACGACGACACAAAATCTCCGCAAATCTGACACTTTTTCTTGTTATGATCGGCGTTAAACAGTAAGATCGATTTTGGAGGTAATATAAAATGTCAGTAACAGAGATCGCTCCCGAGTTATACCGCATTTCGACGTTTGTACCGGATTTCAATTTGCAGTTTAATCAATTCCTTTTCGATGACGACGAACCGCTTTTGTACCACACCGGAATGAAAGGGCTCTTTCCCGTTGTCCGGGAAGAAGTTGCAAAAATTATCGATCCGGCAAAACTTCGTTGGATCGGTTTCAGCCATTTTGAGGCCGATGAGTGCGGCTCACTGAACGATTGGCTCGATATTGCTCCGGAAGCAGAACCAGTCTGTAGTTTTGTCGGTGCAATGGTCAGTGTGAACGATATTTCAAAACGGACTGCTCGTGGAATGTCTGATGGCGAGACCTTTTCGACAGGCAATCGTAAGTTTCGGTTTCTTCAAACTCCACACGTTCCGCATTGCTGGGAGGCAGGCCTGATGTTTGAAGAGACAACGAAAACATTGCTTTGCTCCGATTTGTTCACGCATTCGGGCGATGTCGAAGCGCTTACGTCATCAGATATCGTCGGGCGATTTAAGGAAGATTTAATTATTGGCGAACAATCTCCATTCGCCGGTCCTTATCCATACACTGCGAAGACGGAGGGACAATTAAATAAGATCGCTGCGCTCGAACCAGAAACGCTTGCCGTTATGCACGGTTCTGCATTCGCGGGAATAGGCAAGCAGGCAATTGATGACCTTGCAATAGCCATGAAGGAAGTTTTAGGGAGTGAAGCCTAGAACAAAACGTCGAATAGACGTGTATGCTAGCGCAGCAGGGAGAAAGACAGATTTACTTCGTAAGCGTTTCTGCAATTTGTCTTTGAAATTGAGGCAGGACATCGAAGACCTTTAGAGCATATTTCACTTTACCAAACGGGGCGGACACCTGTACACCCTGAATCAGATGTTGAATTTCTTCGAGAGATTCACGCGCGATTTGTAAACCTTCGTCCTGAGCATACTCCTTGCTTTTTTCCGACGCGACCCGCATACGGTCAAGAATATCCTGTGTTACACGAACACCAGGCACCTCGTTATGCATAAACTCGGCATTGCGACTCGAAACGAGAGGGAAAATGCCCGCGATGATTGGAATTCTGACGTGTGAAATTTTTTCCAAAAATATTTCCAGTTGCTCCGTATCATAGACGGGCTGAGTGATGGCATATTCCGCACCTGCCTCGACCTTCCATTCAAAACGCCGGATCTCCTCCTCAAGGTTTATCGCTCCGGGATTAACGCCGACGCCGATTGAAAACGCGGTCGGCTCACCGATAGGATTATTTCCCAAATCCAGACCATGATTTAATTTGCTGACCATGTTTGTCAGACCAATTGAATCGATGTCAAAAACCGCGGTCGCATCCGGATACGGTCCCATTTTTGGGGGATCACCGGTAATAATTAAAAGGTTATGTAAACCCAACGCCGCAGCACCGAGCAGATCCGACATCATTCCAAGAAGGTTTCTATCGCGGCAGCAATAGTGTAAAACGGCTTCAATTCCAACCTGCTGTTCGACCAGGATCGCTGTTGCCTGAGCCGACATGCGCGTTTGGGCTCTTGGACCGTCGGGAATATTTACCGCGTCAACGCCTGCTTCTTTGAGCAACCCAATTGACCTCAGCGTACGCGTCGCGTCTACTCCCTTTGGCGGCAAAACTTCAACCGAAGTAACAAATTCGCCCTGGGCGACCTTTCGAGACCACTTTGAACGTTCAAGCGGCGAAATCGGTTTTACTTCAACAAGTTTTTTGTTTTCGGAAACTTTAGCCGGCTCTTTTACGGCGATTTTCGTTTGCCGCGGACTAATCGCCCGAACGGAATCCGCCATCAGTTTGATATGTTTCGGTGTTGTACCGCAGCAGCCCCCAACAAATTTTGCCCCCGCTTTGATAAATCTTTTTGCAAACTTCGACATGTATTCCGGAGAGCACATATAAAACTGTCTGCCCTGCACGTCGCGAGGAAGTCCGGCGTTTGGCTGTGCAATCAGCTTCTTGTTGGTTACAGATCGCATCGTCTCGAGTTCGCTCAACACGTGGGTCGGGCCGACACCGCAATTCAATCCAATAATATCCGCGCCCCATTTGTCCAGTCTTTTGGTGAAAACCTCGGGTGTCGCACCAAAAATTGTTTTTCCGTCGGTTTGAATTTGAATTTGCGCAACTATCGGTAGATCGCAAAGCTGTTGAACCGCGACAATTGCTTGTTGTATTTCGGAAAGATCAGAAAAAGTCTCAAGGACAAATAATTCAACTCCGCCCTCAAGTAGCGCATCGGCTTGTTCGGAGAACATTTCACGCGCCTCTTCAAAAGAGGTCGGGCCATAAGGCTCTATCCGCAAATCGAGCGGACCGATCGAGCCCGCCACGAACGTACTGTCCTTTGCGGCTTGTCGTGCGATCCTTACGGCGGCGATGTTGATCTCTCGAATCTTATTTTCGAGACCGTGCTGCTTCAGTTTGTGCCGAGTGGCGCCAAATGTGTTGGTTTGAATTACGTCTGCGCCGGCGTTTACGTATTCTTCGTGAACCTCCTTTACGAGGTCCGGTGCCGTTAAATTGAGCTCGTCATAACTTTTATTTATATAAACGCCTTTGTCGTAAAATCTCGTGCCGACTGCACCATCGAATACATAAACGCTTTCGTTTTCAATTATTTCGCGAAAATTCTTCATAAAATAAAAAAACCTCGTGCTAAACAACACAAGGTTTTTCGTTGATACCTGTTTGCTGTTTAGCGGTTTGTTTAACGTGGTCGCAAGTCGCATAACTCACCACGAAATCTAAAAGCAATAATGCTTCTTGTTACATAAAGTGTCAAGCTGATACTAGCACCCGCAGGAGCCCGCGAGAGACACTACCTTTCCGGAGTATTCTCCTATTATCGTTGCCGTCACGTCGTAATCCGTTCCTTCGGATTCGGCACAAGGAAGCTTTTTAGTTGTATATTCAAGTATTACTTTCGTACCGTTCGCCTGGAATTCGTCGGTAAATTTATCTCCGACCTTTTCCGTTTCCGGGCGATTTGCTTTAGCGACAATTTTAAGCTCGCTATCTTGGCCGTCGAGGTTGATAAAAAGTGTTTCGTCGTCGCTGTTTGACTTAAATTCGGTCCAGAATACCCGTTTCTTTTCACCAGCGGTTTCGGCTTTTTCAATCCAACCCGAACAACCACATCCTGAATAGTTTGTTGCAGTCAGGCCGGCCAAAGAGATAAATTTTGAGGGTCTTTTGGAAGGCGGCTGCAATTTTTCAGAGAGCGATACTTCCGGAATTTCATTTTTCTTCATCGATCCGTAAAAAGCATAATTCGCATTTTTCCCGGTAACTTCAAGTCGCCAGTCAGTAAAATCCTCGGCAGTCGTACAGACGTTTCCTTTACCCTGTAAAACTAAAAAGTATTCCGTTTTGCCCTTTATACCGTCTTCAAAAATACCCGAACCCGTGTTAACGCTGTATTTGAATCGCCATTCCTTATAAAGCTCTACACTCCCAGCTCCTCCGCGCTTTCCATTTTTTAGATCGACGCCAAATTCAACATAGTCTTTCGGCGCTTTCAATTCAAGCGTGCCCGATTTTCCATTGGGATCCGTAAAGGTAAATTCCCAGCCATCTGTATTGGCTGACGCCGCAACCTTATATTCGCTTTCGATCGGTTTTAACCCTTTAACATTGTCTGGAAATCCAGCGGTCGAATATATCTCGGCGTCTCCGAATTTCAGTTTTTTGAGTTCGCCTAAAAGAAAACCGTCGGGCTTTCGAACGCTGATCTTGTAAAACCCCTCGTCCGCACAACAGGCACATGCGAAAATATTCGACGGTGAAAGAACGAGGAACGAAAATAATGTAAGTAAAATCGGCGAGTAAAATTTCATTTGTTTATTCTCCATCTATTCGAGTGTGAGTTTTGCCAAAATCCTTGTCAACGATTTAAGGTCAAAGGAGTTTGATGCGACAAATACTTGGAATTGTCACCTATTTTCGTTGGCACCCGGGACAAAAGTAACTGGAACGTCCAGCTTGTTTGATTCGTTTGACCGTTGTTTCACAATTTGGACACGCATTACCCTCGCGGTCGTAAACGCGCCAAACACTCTCGTAGCCGCCCCCATAATAGTTTCCTTCAAAATTCTCGGGATCGACATTCAGCGTGGAGCTGTACTCGATCGACTCCCTCAAAACTTCAATTACAAACTTATGCAGGCGCCGCGCTTTTATTTTGGAAACGTTATGCGAAATAATCATCGGATTGAGTCGAGCAAGAAACATTGCCTCCGCCGCATAAATATTTCCAAGACCGCAAACTTTTGTCTGATCAAGTAAAAGTTCTTTTAAGGATTTCCGGGATGTTTTAAGAACTTCTTTAAAATACTCAAGAGAAAACTCGTCCGAAAACGGTTCGGGTGCCAGCTTGCTCAGTTCTTTCGTTTCCCATAACTTCTTCGTTTCTACGATTTTCATAAAACCAAAATGTCTTTGGTCCTGAAAAATTAGTTTCTTATCGTTTTCAAGATAGAAGACAGCGTGAGAAAATTTCGGATCTTCTGCCTCGAGGGGAAGCAGCATAAAGCGTCCGCTCATTCGTAAATGAACGATCAACGTTTTTCCATTGCTCAATTCGATAAGGATATGCTTTCCACGCCGGTGAACGGAAATGATCGTTGAACCGCGAAAAATCCTGGTAAAGGATTCGGAATCGGTTGCGGGAACTAGTTTTTCACGCCGTAGCTCAGAATTCAAAATTTTGGCACCGGTAACAAAGCTGCTCAGCGATTTCGCGACAAGTTCGACCTCAGGCAATTCAGGCATTTTCTAGTATCCTATTTTCGAGTATCGATCCGTTAAACTCTCGAATAATCTGTAAGAGAAGTCTTATCGCCAAGAACCGAACCCTTGCTAATGATCGAGTTTTTTCCAATGTAGCAACTTCCCGCGATTATTGAATCGTGGATCTTTGCGGAATTCGAAACGCGGGTGCGTGACCAAATTACCGAGTTTTCAATTAACGCGCCTTCCTCAACCAGCACCCCTTTTCCAAGCACCGAATTAATAATTTTGGCATTGGGTTTTATAATGCAGTCAGCACCTATCACAGATTGTTTATCGATAAACGCGGAAGTAGCAATTTCAAAATCGTCTTCATTTTTCGTGCTAAATTTTCGCAGCTTTCCTTCCAAAAAATCGTTGTGAACTTTTAGATAGTTTTTTAGCGAATCGATCGCACACCAATAATCGTTGGTGATCGGAAATGCATAGAGTTCGTCACCATGTTCGAGCATTTTAGGAAATACGTCGCGCCTAAATGTAAGATGTTTTTCATCAAGAATAAGGCTCGCGATATTTGGTTCGATCACATAAATTCCAGCATTCATAAACTCGAATTCTTCATGATTTTTTCCGTGCTCAAGCTCCGGTAAATATTCCATCACAAGATAATTTTCGTCTGTTCGGACTACACCATATTTCGTTTCCGGCTCAATTGGCGTAGTCGCGATCGAAAAACTCGAACCAGCGTTTCGGTGTAATTTTAAGAAACTCTTAATTACCAAATCCGTTAGGATATCACCGTTGAGTACAATGGTCGTTTCGGAAGAATATTTTGACGCAAACTTATAAGCCCCGGCTGTTCCCAGCGGCTTCGATTCTACGACATAACGCATTTCTACCCCGAGTTCTTCTTCCGTACCAAGGAGGTGCTCGATTTTATCCGGCTGGTAATCGAGGAACAAAGTGATTTGTTCAACACCCGCACGTTTAAGAATTTCAATTTGATAGATAAGCAGCGGAACGTTTACGATCGGGATTATCGGCCGCGGCGTGTAAACCGTTAAAGGGCGGAGATTCGTGCCTTTACCGTTGGCTAGAATTAGAGCTTGCATAGCGAGTTTGATCTACATTTTTTAACGTGTCCCGATTAATGTCAAACTCACAAACATCACAGACATTGTAATCTTAGTAAAACAATGTTCAAACATGTTGACAGTCACGATTCACACGTGTTAATTTTATTGAGGTAGAACGTTGGCAGGCAAGCCGCAATTTGCAACGTTAAAAATCCGATAGTTCAAAACGCAATCTTCATAATAAAATTAGAGACTTTTCCCGGTGAATAAAGTCTTCAAATCTTTCCTAATGGCTTTTGAAAAAACAAAAATAATGCGTGCTGCAGAGCGTTACCTTTCACAGGGACGCATCTCTTCAGCGATAAACGAATACAAGCTGATCGTCGAAAACGACTCGAGCGAAGTAAATACCCAAAATATGCTCGGCGATCTGTATATGAAAGCAGACGACCGAACAAATGCAATCGCCTGTTACACTCAAGCGGCAGAATACTATCATTCAAGCGGCTTTGAGAAGAAAGCGATAGCCGTATATAACAAAATTCACCGCCTCGAACCAAAATCAAACGAAATTTCGCTCAAACTTGCCGAACTTTATCAGGTGAGAGGCTCGATGGCTGAAGCCAGGGCTCACTATGACAAGGTTGCCGAAGCCTATGAAAAGGGCGGAAAGACGGTTGATGCCCTGACGATATGGGAAAGTATTGCGGATATAGCCCCGAATGACCCAGCAATAAACCTGAAAATTGCCGATTTTTATTGGGAAAACAACCAAAAAGAGGAAGCGGCTCGGTCATTTATCGAAGCGGGAACGAAATTCGCAGAAAATGAGCAGAACGAAGAAGCGGCGGCGGCGTTTGGACGTGCGCTGGAAGTTATTCCCGAAGATGTGAACGCGGTAAGGGGATTTGTGCATTCACAGGTCAGTCTTGGCTATCCTGAAGAGGCAATAAAAATCCTCGACGACTTGATTTCGCACGATCCAAATAATGCAGATGTTGTTTTTTTACTTGCAGATTGCTATCTCGATATGGATCTGGCGGACAAGGCAGAAGTTATTCTTGTCGATCTGGTTGCGAATGAACCAAAAGCCTTCACGAAACTTCTCGACCTAGTAAATTATTATCTTAAGGTAGACGGACTTGACGATTCGGTTCGAATCCTCTCAATGATATCCGAACAGCTCCTGGTAAGCCAGAAACCCGAAAGGCTTCTTGATCTTCTCAATGAAATAATCGCTCGAAATCCGGAACAAATTCAGTCACTGCGGCTATTAACCAGATATTACATTTGGCACAAAAACGAACTTGAGCTAAAACGTGCCCTTGAACAGCTTCGCGACGCATCAAATTTTTCGGGTTCCGTTGAGGACGAGCGTTATGCCGTAACTCAATTGCTGCTGCTCTCGCCGCAGGAAGACAAATATATAAGTAGGCTCAAACGATTAAATGGTGTTGAATCAGCAGCGGAAGAGGATTTACTGAATGGGGAAGAATTTCCTGTAAAAACCGGCGTTCCAACGTTTGAATCATTCAGCGGCTTGCTAAACCCCAACGAGGACGATCTTAATGGCTCAGCCGCTAAATACACGGGCGAAACGGCGGAAATTACCCTTACCGAAGATGATCTTCGACCTGTGGTTGAGGAAGTGTCGGAAGTAAAAGTTGGATTGGATATTGATGAGCAGATTGAAAATCTTCGATTTTATATTGACCAAGGCTATATCGAAATTGCGGAAGAGACGATTAAGGAGCTTGATGCGGCGTACGGAGTCCGGGAGGAGTTCAATGAGGTTCGGGATAATTTGGCACGATTGAGCAAAGATTCCGGAGAAAAAGTAGAAGATGTCGCGCCGATTCTGGAAATCACTCGCGAGAATTCCGAGGAATCCACGGATGAATACGTTGTGGAGCAAACTTCCGGCAAAGAGATCGGCCTTTCTGACGCAAAGGAGTCGGACGAAAAGATTGTGGACGAGCCGGACGTACGGAAAGAAACCGATACTGCCCAGAAAAATGAGCGATCAGCCCTAAACGACTCAAAATCGGATTCTTATGTTTCTAAAAAAGCGACCGCGAAAAAGAAGAATGTTGGAAGGCAAAAATCTGACGCCAGAGAAGTTTCGGAAGCAGGCGAAGAATACGAAAACCATTATCATCACGCGGTCGCATACAAGGAGATGGGATTGCTCGAAGATTCGGTGCGGGAATTTACGGCGGCTGTGGAATGTCTAAGTCCCGACGATGGAAGCGAGAGATTCTTGCAGTGCTGCATACTGCTAGGGCACTGTTTTGTCGAACAAAATTTACCCGGGCAGGCAATTTCGTGGTTTGAAAAAGCCTTCGAAGTCGCAAATCTGGACGATGCTGAAAAAATCGCACTGAACTATGAAATTGCGAGCGCGTATGCTCAGGATTGTAATTACCGAAAGGCGATGACAATCTTTGAAGAAGTATTTTCGACGGATGCCGACTATCGCGATGTTACAGAAAGACTTGAAGAATGCCGGGAACATGTCGGATTGGTTGTTGCTTAAAAGGTAAACAAATCTTTGGAAAATGCGCAGTTGCTTACGACTGCGCATTTTTGTGCGCCGAAATTGATTTGGATACTCGGAGAATAAAGCTATAATGCCTTGTTATGATTTCGAAGATTACAGTGGTGCTTTTCTCGCTTGTTTGCTTAACGCAGGGGATATTGCTGATCCTGATACCGTGGGTAAACCTGGGATTTGGTGATTGGGGCGATAATTATTTGCTCGCGATGGCGGTTGAGAAGACAGGTTTCCCGATCTTGCGAACTGCGATTGGATCGCCGTGGTTTCGCGGTGCAATAACCGGTCTCGGAATTTTCAATATTATTATCGCCTTTTGGGAGATCGCTAATTTTCGAAAAAGTGTCGAAATGCTTGAAAAGCAAGATAACTAATAATGTGCGACGATGTTTATCCGAAAATTCTCTTAGGTATTTGATAAGTTCGGGAGAAATGACGACGGAAAACTTTTCGGTGTCATCTCAAAACTTCCTCACGATTCTTGAGAGCGCGATTGAAGCCGAAATTGATCTTATTCAAATTAGGGAAAAGAATCTTCCTTTAAAATTATTGCTCCAGCTGATTTCAAAATCGGTCGACAAAACCAGAGATACCACAACCAAAATTCTCATAAACGAAAGATTTGATATTGCGCTGGCCGGGGAAATTGACGGTGTTCATCTGACCTCGACGTCGATTCCGGTCGCTAACGTGCGTACGTCGGTTCCCGATTCATTTCTTATTGGGGTTTCGACCCATTCATTGGAAAGCGCTGCCAAAGCGCGTGATAGCGGAGCCGATTTCGTGACATTTGGCCCGGTGTTTGAAACTGCCTCTAAAGCCCAATATGGTCCTCCGCAGGGGCTGGAAAGGCTCGAAATGGTCTGCTCCGAACTTGGAAAATTCCCGGTTATCGCGCTCGGCGGAATTGATGGAAAAAATTACGAGAGTGCTTTGAGGGCAGGAGCGAAAGGCTTTGCCGCGATCCGATATTTTTCAAGCGCGGATAGTTTCCGGAAACTGCGGCAAAAATCTAATGGGTAAGAATTCGACAAAGATTTGTCTGACAATTGCGGGGTTTGATCCATCGGGCGGTGCCGGTGTGATTGCTGATATAAAGACGTTTTCGGCGTTTGGATGCTTTGCGACATCGGCAATTACTTCTTTGACCTTTCAAAACACTCAAGGAGTTTACGGTGCGGAACATGCCACTGCGAAAACCGTTAGATCTCAAATTGATCCTGTGCTGAACGATTTTGAAATCGACGCATTAAAAACGGGAATGCTGCCGACACGGGAAATTATTGAGGAGGTTGCAGACATAGTTTCGGAAAACGGTTTCAAACAGTTTGTGGTTGATCCGGTTGTCAGATCTACGTCAGGGTTTGATCTGATAGATGATCGAGCGTTGGAAGCGTTGATTGAAAAGCTATTTCCTCTTTCTCTTGTAATCACTCCAAATATCCCGGAGGCGGAAAGGATAACAAAAGGCTTCATAGAAACGGAATCGGATATCTGGAAAGCCGCGAAAATAATGCAATCGATGGGGGCGCGTAACGTTTTGATCAAGGGCGGACATTTCGAAGATGAAAACAGAATGCGGAAAAAAGCTGCTGATTATTTATTTGCCGGCGATGAACTTGAGGTTTTCGAAAAGCCGTTTATCGAGACGAGTGCGACTCACGGTACCGGCTGCACACTCGCTGCCGCAATTACGGCAAATTTAGCGATAGGCAAAGACTTAACGACGGCAGTAAAAATCTCCAAAGATTTTGTTTTCGACGCAATTAAAAACGCACCGAATATCGGAAAGGGAAATTCACCGATCGGGATTACTTGAAAGTGTTATTGAGCTGGTGTGAAAATTTGCGGTGATTGATAGGTGACTCCAAACGTGATTCCCGTTCGCGGGCTGAATTTCGTCAGACCAAAAATCGCCGCTGTATCAAAACGCAATCCGGAAGCCTTTATTTGTGTGCCGATTCGAAATTGACCGTTGCTTTCCGTTCCAAGCGGAGCAACGCCGCCCTGTGTGCTTACACGCCCGTTTACTTCGCTTGCAATATTTATCGAATCGTTAACACGATATATGCCTGCCAGGCCGTAAAGCAAAACGTCGTTTTGCGAAAATTCTTCAAGCGGTGCGGTCAGTATCCCGATTCCGAGATTACCAAAGACTTTTAGTTTCGAATCTTTTCCAGGTTCTTTACCGATGGTTTTTTGTGCGATAATTTTTGTAAAGATATCGATCTGATTTGTGCCGATACCGCGTTTTTCATTACTGTTTGGCATCGTAAACCCAAACTTAAAACCGATTGCAGGTAAATTCTTAGTTTCGTTTTTCAGTCTTATTTTTACGGACGTAGAAATATCGCCCCAGTCATTACTCGAATTTCCATCCGTATTTAACGGAATCGCAGGATTATTCGAGCGTGAATTTATCGCAAGAAAATTCTGCAAAACTCCTTCTATTTGCACTTCAACATTCGATGCATAGCCGGTACGGATCCTTATATCGCCAACTCTTGTTAAGTCTCCTTTTAACCCAGCCAATGGGAATTTAGCATTTTGAAAAAAATCGGTTCCTGCGGCTATATTTATTGTACCGGGAGGAGTTGTGTCAATATCTTCGGTCAACAACGGTCGTTGCTGTGCGAAAGTAAATCCGCAAACCAAAAACATTAGTGCTGAAATCAATACTGACTGTTTCATAAGCGAGAACCTTATAGATGAGGATATTGCATTTTTCGATAAGACGCAATGAAAACGTCCACGTGAGAGTTAGGATGAAAAAGGAAATGCCATTATGAATTGAAACGGTGGCGATTTTACTCTGATGTTGAAGTTATAGCATTGGAGTAGAGAAGCAAGAAGTATTCCTCCTAAAATTTTCTAACAGTGTAGGCATTCTAAATCCAAGTTTTGCTGCACTGCTTTTTGGCGAATATGAGCGAGAATTTTGCGAATTTTATCCTGCAATTTTGGCCGCCGGAGGCACTAAAAATTAGAGGAGGCCCCCAAAAAAATTCCTGGATTTCAAGCAAATTCCGAGACGTTCGTAGAGTTTACGGTGTTTGGACATTGAGGAGAAAACTTGTAACAATAATTCGGTATTCGGAAAAGATATTACTAAATGACTTCAGTAGATTTGGAAAACGATGATCTGGAAAATGGCGGATTGAGACTCGTTGCGGATAATGTAAATCCGGACGCTGTGCCCGCGATTGAAAAACAGTTTGTAAATTTTATGTTTTTCCGGGTGAATCCTGAATGGCGCAAGCTAAATTTGGAGACAAAGAAAGTTTTCAAATCTGAATTTATAAAGGTCTTCGGGGAATTTGAAAGCGAACTGTTGCTCTTCGCTTACTCTTTAGTGGGTTTTGATTCGAAAGCAGATCTTATGTTTTGGCGAATAGGCGACTCGTTGGACGCGATTCAGGATATGACTGCTAGAATGTATAGAACAAATCTTGGGAGCTACATGGAGACTACCGACAATTATCTATCGATTACCGACAAAATAAATTTCATTCGTGCAGGCGCCCATATAAATTCCGAAGATCGTTTTCACACAGTCGCTGGCGAGAAAAAATATCACTTCCTTTATCCATGCGCGA
>JBGTGX010000168.1:0-6450 GCA_041746475.1 Pyrinomonadaceae bacterium
CGACATCACCGAACGCAAACGGGCCGAAGAACAATTGCTGCACGATGCTTTTCACGACGGCTTGACCGGACTTTCCAATCGCACTCTTTTCATGGATCGCCTACGGAAGACGATTGAACGCGGTAAAAGCCGTCACAGCAATCCTTATTCTGTTCTGTTTCTGGATTTTGATCGGTTCAAGATTATCAACGACAGCTTGGGTCACGCCGAGGGTGACAAGCTGCTGAAACTGATCGCTAAGCGGCTTCAATCTTCGGTGCGACCCGGAGATCTGGTCGCTCGTCTTGGCGGCGACGAATTTGTTATACTCCTCAGCGAACTTGTCAAAGCGAATGAAGCTCTGCTGATCGCCGAACGAATTCAAAATGACTTAAAGACAGCGTTCGAGGTGAGCGGACGCGAAATTTTTATCTCCGCCAGCATCGGCGTTATACTCAGCGGCGGCGGACACGAAAACGCCGACGATATGCTGCGCGACGCAGACATCGCAATGTATCGCGCGAAAGATGAAGGTAGAGCCAATTACAGGGTATTCGACCAAACACTGCACGACCGTGCTTCAAAACAATTGCAGATTGAAACCGAGATGCGGCAAGGCCTGAAACGCAAAGAGTTTGAGGTTCATTATCAACCGATAATCAATCTGGAAAACGAATCGCTTGTCGGTTTTGAATCGCTTATCAGATGGAAGCACCCTGAACGTGGAATGATCTCGCCCTTGGAATTTGTTCCGATAGCGGAAGAAAACGGTTTGATCCTTCCACTCGGAAAATGGATTCTGCACGAAAGCTGTCGTCAATTGCGTGAATGGCAAGACAAAATTCCGGCGGCTTCCGGTTTAACGATATGTGTTAATCTTTCGATCAAGGAATTTTCGCAGCCGGACCTCGCCGAACAAATCGCTGAAACGTTGGAAAAAACAGGGCTTGATCCGCATTGTTTAAAAATAGAAATAACGGAAAGCCACGTGATGGAAAACAGTGAAACGGCGGTAACGATGATGAATCGCTTCCGTGAACTCGGAATCGAGCTAAGCCTCGACGATTTCGGAACGGGTTATTCTTCCTTAAGCCATTTGCATCACTTGCCGGTTACCTTTCTAAAAATAGACCGCTCATTCGTAATGCGTATGGCGGACAGCAAAGAAAATTACGAGATCGTCAGCACGATTATCAAATTGGCACAAAACTTAAAAATGAAAGTCATCGCCGAAGGCATCGAAACCGCCGACCAACTTTACCAGCTCAAATTTTTAAAGTGCGAATACGGACAAGGAAACTTCTTCTCGAAACCTTTAGAGGCGAAAAAAGCAAAACTGTTTATCAAGCAAACAGCGGAAAATTTAATACAGGCAGCGGATTATCCAATTATCAATGTGGAAACAAATATGTGATTAAAAACCCCATTGATGAAATTATTGATAGAATATAGCCAGTATACGTCAGTCGGATTTTCAAATATTGAGCTGTTTTAAGGGGCACCTTCCTCCCACCTCCGGTTTTAACAAATTATTCAGAAATAAGCCTAACCGTGTCGCGGGCAATCAATAGCTCTTCATTGGTCGGAATGACGTAGATATCGGGACGTGAATCTTCTGTGCTGATGATACTTTCTCGTCCATCAATAAAACTTTCATTTTTTTCTGTATTCAATTTAACACCGAGCCACTCTAATCTTTCACAAATCATGCGGCGCACATACGGGGAGTATTCGCCAATGCCGCCTGCAAATACAACCGCGTCCGTGCCGTTCATTGCGGCGAGATACGCACCGATGTATTTAGCCGTTCGATAACAAAAGATTTCGATCGCAAGCAAAGCCCGGCGGTCTTTATTTTCATTTGCTTCGGCAATTAATTCACGCATATCATTGGTCAATCCCGAGATGCCGAGTAACCCTGATTGACGATTTAACAGCATTTGAGTTTCCTGAACACTCAAGCCTTCCTTTGAACAGATAAAATCGACGATCGCGGGATCAATATCTCCGGAACGGGTTCCCATGACAAGTCCTTCAAGCGGTGTCAACCCCATTGAAGTGTCAATCGAATTGCCGTTTTTTATCGCCGCAATCGAGCAACCGTTGCCGAGATGCAGTGTAATAATGTTTACGTCTTTCCGTTCTATATTTTTCATTTTTCGGTAACGGTAAGCGACATAGCGGTGCGAGGTGCCATGAAAACCGTAACGGCGGATCTTATGACGGCGATAAAATTGATAGGGAAGTGCGTATAGATAGGCTTTTTCGGGCAGAGTCTGATGAAACGCTGTATCAAAAACCGCTGCCTGCTGAAGTCCCGAACCTAAGATTTCGCGGGCGGCTAAAATTCCTTTGATATTTGCGGGATTATGCAACGGAGCAAGCTCGATGCAGTCCTCGATACCCCGCAAAACTTCATCTGTGATCAAAACCGACTCGGAGAATTTTTCGCCTCCATGAACGACGCGATGCCCAACCGCCCGAATATCCGCCAGAGTGTTGATTTCGTCAATTCCCGAATCCTTCGAAAGAATCCAACGCAAAACCATTTCAACTGCTGCCCGCATATCTTTGATCGGTTCGGCGGAACGGTTTGGAGTTTTTCCTTCCGCAACTAAAGTGATAATCGCAGCGCCGCCGATGCGCTCGATTTGCCCGTGTGCGAGCCTTCGGTCGTCGTCGCGCTCGATGCGTTCCAAATCGGTGGCGATCAGTTGGAATTTGAGCGACGAACTGCCGCAGTTTAAGACGAGAACATTCATAAATTCAATCGTGGCTGATTCGCCTTAAGATGTCCATTTCCAGTCTTTAATTTCCGGCAGATCGTCGCCGTGGAAATTTATATATTCCGTGTGTTCGAAAAGTTTATCGCGCATTATTTGCCTAACGTGCGCTCCGATTTTTTCAAGCTGAGGAAGGCGTTCAATGACATCCATCACCAAATGAAAGCGGTCGAGGTCATTGAGGGTGACCATATCAAAGGGCGTAGTTGTCGTCCCTTCTTCCATGATACCTCGAACATGCAGGTTTTTGTGATTGGCTCGTCGATATGTCAGACGATGAATCAGCCAAGGGTAGCCGTGAAAGGCAAATATGATCGGTTTATCGGCCGTAAAAAGCGAATCGAAATTGCGGTCAGATAATCCGTGCGGATGTTCTTCCATGTGTTGAATCCGCATCAAATCCACGACATTTACAACGCGGATTTTAAGTTCGGGGAAGTCGAACAAATCAATAAACTGGTCAGCGAATTTTTGCAATTTGCACTTGTGCCCAAACTGGGAAAAACTCCAACTAATGTCAATAAACTGGTAGATTCCGTATGTCTACTAATCGAACCATATCCCCGCAAACAAAACGTCTCAATTGTTGAGGATTTAACTAAAAACATATCGCACGGTGCTCTTGATGCAGAACAAAGTCGCCGACACCGGAACAGGTATTGACGAGCAAAATCTACGTCGGATTTTCGATCCGTTTTTCTCGACCAAAGAGAAAGAACTTGGCTTGGGACTTTCAATTGCTTACAAAATCATTGCTGAAAATGGCGGAAATCTAAGTGCGAAAAATTCTACTGACGGAGCAGTTTTTAGGGTTGAGTTTTGACAGATCTCATTGTCGACTTATACGCGTTTTTGTGAACCCGTAAACTTAATGTTTTTAAAAGCCTTCAGTTCCGATATCAATAAGTATTCCGACATTTCGCCCCACTCTCATCTAATAAACCCACCATCTTCAAACATCAAATCGATTCAACGTTCCATCAAATTTTATCCAAATACTCAATATTCGTCGTTTGAAATCATTTTGCTGTCAGCATCAAAACATCCATTACTGGATTCTATTTCTTTGGTTTACCGAAATAAGCCAATAATTTGAAACAAAGTAAACGACTTATGCAGAAAATTGTAATAATTACCCGAAGGAAACCATGGTGAGCACCGCTATAGACTGTGCACAAATTTAATAGCGGAAATTATAATAAATTGAATTGGATTCAGTGCTAATCCAATTCAAATTTTGTTGTTTTTCCCCCGGGCATTAATCATCGTCATCGCCGCTTCGGATTCTGCCTTCTGCCTTCGCTTGTTCTATAACTTTGTTTTGCAGATTATGCGGGAGCGGGTCGTAATGCGAAAACTGCATATGATAACTACCTCGCGCTTGTGTCATTGAGTTGAGCCGTCCTTGATAATCGAGCATTTCGGAAAGTGGCACGTTGGCCTTAATAACCTGCTGTTTTCCTCGCACTTCCATACCGCCGACTCGTCCCCGGCGTTGATTCAAATCTCCCATAATGTCACCCGAAACTTCCTGCGGACAAAAAACCTCGACCTCCATGATCGGCTCGAGAAGAGTAGGACGCGCTTTTTCCATAGCATTTCTAAAGGCCTTTCGTCCGGCTGCTTTGAAGGAATGTTCATCGGAATCGACCTGATGATAGCTGCCGTCGACCAAGGTCACTTTGAAATCCACCAGCGGATAACCCGCTATTGCCCCGTTCTTAGCTGCTTCGACAATTCCTTTTTCGACTGCGGGACGAAAGTTTTGGGGAATCGAACCGCCGAAAATTTTATCTTCAAACTGAAAGCCGGAGCCACGGGCCAATGGTTCGAAGGTACACTTGCAATCACCAAATTGCCCTCGTCCGCCCGATTGTTTTTTGTGACGTCCCTGAACTTCGACCTTCGTACCGATGGTTTCTTTGTAAGGTACCTTCGGCGGATGAAGCTCTACCTCTACGTTATAACGCTTGCGAAGTTTTTCGACAACGGTTTCAATATGTTGTTGACCCGAGCCGCTTAGAATAAATTCGCTGGTTTGACCATCGCGTTCAAACTTAAGACTTGGATCTTCCTCAAGGATCTTGTGGATCGCCGAACTAATTTTATCTTCGTCGGCACGTGATTTAGGTTCGATCGCAAACGCAACCGCCGGCTCTCGATATTTCACTTCCGGATAGACGATCGGCGAAGATTTATCGCAGAGCGTATCACCGGTCTGGGTTTCCTTGAGCTTAACGACCGCGATAATGTCGCCGGTCTGAGCCTTGGCTACCTTTTCTAGCTCTTTGCCTTGCAAAACATGGAGTGTTCCAAGCCGCTCATTTTCGTCGCGGGTCGAATTATAAACGGTTGCGTCGGAAGCGATCTTGCCAGAGACAACCTTGAGAACGTTTATTCGACCGGCGAATGGATCGGCAATTGTTCGAAAAACATAGGCCGAAAACGGTTCGTCGTTTGAGTATTTTCGATTGATACGGTCGCCGCTCATATCATTGTCGGTAAATCCGAACTCCATCTCGTGTGTGGCCGGATTAGGAGCAAACTCAACCAGATGATCAAGCACTATCTGCAATCCGATCAGATTTGTTGCCGAGACGGCATAGACCGGACAGAGTTTGCTTGCGGCGATGGCGCGAGCGAGATTAGGAATAATATCTTCTTCAGGAAGCGTTCCGTTTTCAAAATATTTCTCCATCAGAGCGTCGTCCGATTCTGCGACAAGCTCGATCAGGCGTTCGCGTGTTTTGTCGAGCAGGGCTTTTCCCTCGCTGGGAATATCTATACCTTTTGCCTTGCCAGTTTCGTCAAACTCATAGGCTCGTTGATGAACAACATCAACCACACCGCGAAAATTTGCTTCGTTCCCGATAGGCAGTGTGAACGGCACGATCGAGCGTGCAAAACTTTCCGACGCCGTATCGAGAGCATGGCCGAAATCTGAATGTTCCTTTTCCAACTTATTGATGACCATAAAACGCGGCAGCATAAATTCGTTTGCGTACTGCCATGTTTTTTCGGTCTGCACCTCGATACCGTGTACACCGTCAACAACGACGAGTGCACAATCAGCGACACGTAATGCTGGTCGGGCGTGGGAGACAAACGCCGCATACCCTGGTGTATCGATCAGATTTATTTTTGTATCCCTGTATTCGAGGTGGGCAAAATTATTATTTAGCGATACTTTTCTTTCGATAGAATCTTCTTCGTAATCAGTAATGGTCGTTCCCTCCTCGACCTTTCCCCATCGTGTCTGTGAACCGGCGGCGTAGAGCAGGGAACTGACGAGCTGGGTTTTACCCGCGTCGCCGTGACCAATGACAGCCAAATTTCTGATATTCTCAGTTGCGAATGCTTTCATTTTCGGCAAATACTCCTTAAGTTGTTGGTAATTATTTAATTTATATTACAGCAGTCAAAAGGGCAAGATAACTGGCAAACTATACTTTTACTATCGCGCATCTTAGAGCGTGGAATACAATAGTTTCGATATCGGGAAAAATAATGTCAGCTGATTCAAAATACTTTCGCATTTTTACTTCATTCGTAATGATCTGGTCGCTAGGGCCAATGTCTTTAACGGTCAATGGACAAGACTTGGTTTCATTTAACAGCTTCGGTGGGTCGAGCGTGTTTGTTTTTCGCTCAGCTTCTAAAGTTAAGCGCTTTTCTGAGGCAGCGAAAC
>JBGTGX010000169.1:0-26137 GCA_041746475.1 Pyrinomonadaceae bacterium
GCTTTGTATTTGTAATTCATAAAACGATTTTCAATAATCGATCCAGTTTGAAATTGTAATTTAACAAGTGCGAAGTGTCTTAGCAAAATGCAAAACCTTAATAATGCACCAATCGAAATTGAGCGAATTGGGGTGTACGTGATCGTAAAATTTGTCAGACCCGAGCTTAAAAATCCGCTCTCGATCGAAACTCTAGTGTTGCTAAACGAAAAATTTTCAGATTTGGAAACGGACGAAGATATCGTTCGAATCATATTTACGGGATCGGGAAACACATTTGCCGCAGGTGCCGATTTAAACGAAATTGCGAAACTTACTTCCAAAAACGTGCGTGAATTTGGACTGCGCGGACAAAATTTGATGCAAAAAATTGCAAATTCGAAAAAGGAAACGATTGCGGCGATCGATGGCTATTGTATAGGTGGTGCTTTGGACCTAGCGCTATCCTGCAACGTGCGAATCGCGGCGCCGCGTTCGGTTTTTGCGCATCCGGGAGTGAACCTCGGAATAATAACCGGTTGGGGTGGTACGCAGATGTTGCCGCGTTTGATCGGTGAAGCTCGGGCAATGGAAATGTTCCTAACAGGACGAGGGATCGATGCGCGGGAGGCCTTATTATTTGGGCTGATCGATCAAATTCAAAACAAACCGCTCGAGACGTCCGTATCAAAGCTAACGAAATGGGAATCATGAGAAAATTTGCGTTAACATCATTCGCGTTTATTGCTTTATTTGCAGGGCTAATAGCGCTGGGTAATTTCGGGATTGATCTTCCGGTTCAGCGTGCGCAGGGCGGGAAAACACCGACGCCGACACCTGCGATAACCTCAGATAAGATCGATCGCCCCACCAGCGATCCATTTGTTGGCGATCTAGCCCGTTTTGACCGAGAGAATCGTGCGGAAAAACTCCAGGTCGAACGCGTTATGGATATTTTAGGAATAACCGAAGGTAAGTTGGTTGCCGATATTGGTGCGGGCGGCGGATGGTTTACGATTATTGCCGCACGGCGAGTCGGGGAAAAGGGAAACGTGTTTGCGGTCGATATTAACCCGGAATCAAAAATCTTTATCGAACAGCGGGCAAAGCAGGAGAATCTCACGAATATAAAAAGTATTATCAGCACGCCGGACGATCCATTGCTCCCGAAAAAATCGGTTGACGCCGTATTGATACTTAATACCTATCACGAAATATCCGAGCCGATAATATTGCTGAAAAACCTTAGAAAATCGTTGCGCAAAGGTGCATTGGTAGGAATCATCGATCGGAATGGGACCGGAGACGATCACGGAATCGATTATGAAAAAGTTATCGCCGAAGGAAAACGCGCGGGTTTTATTTTTAAAGAAAAATACGATTTCGTCTCCGCAGCGCAAATGGATTATTTTTTGGTTTTTGAAATTTATGCCAATTCGAAATGAGTAGCACTAGCGATTTAAAAATTTTCCGATCCCATCTTTGCAATCGTCTGTAAGCCGTGCGATTGTATTAACTTCCGCGGCTAAACGTAAAGCAGATTCGAAGTCTAATCCGTCGATTTGGTAAAGAAGTTTCTTAGATAATTGTACGGCTGATTTGCTCATCTTTTTATAAATTGAGACGTATTCATCTACAGCATCTTCAAAGCCCGCTTCGCCAAAAATTTTATTTATTAATCCAAATTCTTTCGCTTCTTTTGCGGAAAAATCAAAGCCTTGCGTGATTAATTCAAATGAATGTTTTTCTGACAAATTTCGACGCAAGATCGCCATAACCATCGCCGGAACAAACCCGATCTTTACTTCAGGATAGCCAAAACGCGCAGACTCAGTTGCGAGAACTATGTCGCACGCAGTCGCCAATCCGCACCCGCCGGCGAGAGCACGCCCGTGAACTGCAGCGATGATAGGAACCTTCGTTCTTCGCATGATGAGAAAGAGTTCCATAAGACTTTCGGCATCTTCCAGGTTTTGTAGAATGTCGCTTTCCGATATTTTTTTTAGAGCCGAAAGATCTGCTCCGGAGCAGAAATCTTTGCCGGCGCCCTTTACAACAATTGCTCGAAGATCGCGATCCTGATCCGCGGCACGCAATTCATCCTTCAGAGCTTCTATTAAAGGGTCATTTAGCGCGTTTCGCGTTTCAGGTCGGTTTAACGTAAGAACCGCAATCGAATCAATTTTTTTTATTAAAAGTTCATCCATCAGCCTGCCAAAAACTCCTTGAGCGCGCTTGTAACTTTATCTTTCGCTTCATTTTGGACCCAGTGTCCCGACTCCGGAATTCTCAATTCAGTATATTCGGCATCAATAAATTCACCAACACCTCGAACCGTTTCGGGGAGCACCGCGTGATCCTTTTCACCGTAGATAAATAGAGTCGGGACTTTTATTTTTCCGGGCGGAGGGCCGCCGCCAAATAGTCGTTTGAGGATGTTTGCCCGGTAGTAGTTCATGCTTGCCGTTAATGCTCCCGGTCGGCTCCACGCTTCCTTATATTTTGCAATGTCTTCATCCGAAAAGACTCCTCTTTGGGCGGTCGTAGTTTTGACTCCGATGGCAAGTTTTGCGAAGTCATTTTTGGACAAAAGCCATTCCGGTAGTTTCGGAAGTTGAAAAAAGAACATATACCAACTCGCGAAAAGCTGCTTTACCGTTTGATTTTTTTTCCAGACGGACGCGGGAGGAACCTGAAGACATGCTAATTTCCAAACGTGCTCGGGGTGCTCCATGGCAATCGCCCAGGCAATAGCTGCCCCCCAATCGTGTCCGATTATCGCCGCCCGGTCTCGTCCAAAGTGTCGGATCAAACCGGTAATGTCATCAACGAGTTTCTCAATTTTGTAATCCGATACTTGGGCTGGTTTATCACTCAAATTATAGCCCCTCATATCCGGTGCAACCACGGTATATTCATCAGATAGGGCCGCCAACTGATGCCGCCACGAATACCAGAATTCCGGAAATCCATGGAGTAGGATAACTAGTTTTTCACCTTTGCCGGCGGTCGCATAATGCAGTCGTACACCGCGAATGTGAGCATGGTCAAACTTAACTTTTGATTGGAGCGGCTGATTCACTTGAGTTTCAATTCTTTGGCCTCTTTAGGTTTAACATTAACCTTCATTCTTAACAGCGCGGTGGAAAAAGTCTTTCCCTGAGCATCCGTCATCAACGAAAGTGTGCCGCCTCCTCCAAGCGAACCGTGTAATAGAAAATTCAAAGCGCCCAAATTTGGTAGTTCGAATCGCTCAACCTTGCCTTTTACCATATCGCCGAAATGCACTTTTACCTTCTCCGCGGTTACTTCGCGAACCAGCACGTCATAAATATGATCGTTAAATGCGATGAGCCCGACGTTTGCAGTGTTGCCCTTGTCACCCGATCGCGCATGAGCCAAATTTAATAGTTCAACTTTCATAACCGTCTATTTTTCTTTCGGAAGTTTAAAAATACTAAAAAAGCGTAACATCCAAACCGCGATAAATGCGAGGAAACCAATAAACACTAAACAAAAAGGAGTCTGAAAGCGTCCTGCCATCTGTGAGATTTGCTTGGTAAACAAGGTGATTTACCGCTATTAAAAAAGCAAGTACGCTGACAAATACCCAACCCATTTCGCGATTAAGCGTTTGGAGCGTTTTTTCATTCCGCTCGTCGGAAAGCCAATACTCGCGGTTTGGAATATTGACCATTGACGTAGGTACTTTAAGAAAACGCGGAAGCGCAAGTTGGAGAATCCCGATAACACCAATTATTACAATCTCAAAGAAGAGAAATCCCTCTTTTGACTTCCAGCCATTCGGTGTTCCTCTCGCCCCAAAATCCGTAGCCAATATCAGGCAGTTTGGGATAGTAATACCCGTAGTGCACCAATAACAAGAGTAAAAGTATCAAGGCTGTTTTATAAGGGAACTGCATCAGACCATTTCCGGCTTATTCAGCCATTTCTTTCTAAGTTTCGAGTATTTCGACCTTTGATTGAATCAATTCCTTTGGTATCAACGCAGGGAAGTATGCGATTATTTCTTCAACCTTTGGACGCCCGCCCGCAAAACCTGTCACGCCCGGCGGCCCTGTTAAAATTAAGGGTGCAATTTCCTTTGTAAATCTCGAAACGGCCTCGCGATTATTACCTCTTACTCCGATTCTAAGCTGCACTTCGGGAATATTCGGGTCGGGATCTCCCGCTAAATGCCCGTGTGTTGCGTTTACACCAACGTACTCGGTGAGTATAAGCTCAAACTCTAAGCCAAGTTTTTCCAGACGTTTGCGCAGGATCTGATCCGCTGCTTTTGCCTTAGCGAATGCATCCGGATATGAATAAACAAGCGTTCCGACGGATTTCCAACCAGCCATATAGCTGATCGAAACTTTATAAAACTCCGTGTTTTGATTCCCCTTTATCCCGCTTACTCTTACACGGTCTTCGCCATCTTCAGCTAATTGAATTGTAGTAAAATCCGCAACGACATCCGGAGTAATGTATTCACGGGGATTGCCCATCTCATAAAGCAGCTGTTCTTTCACAGACTGAATATTAATCCGTCCGCCGGTATCCTTGTGTTTTGTAACTACAAAATCCCCGTCTGGATACGCTTCAATAATCGGGAAACCAATATTTTCGAGGTCCGGAATATTCTGCCAATCGTATTGACAATTACCTCCCGAGCACTGCCCGCCGCATTCGATAATGTGACCGGCGATAGTCCCTGTTGCAAGCATATCCCAATTATCAAACGTCCACCCAAACTCATGCATCAGCGGAGCCAAAGTTAATCCGGTATCCGTAAGTCGACCACCCACAATAATTTGCGCACCCTTTCCTAAAGCTTCGACTAAGGGGCCTGCGCCCAAATATACATTCGCAGATTGAACTTTATCGCGTACCGCCAAGAGAGGCTCGCCGGTGTCCATATTGTTGATCTCAATGCCTTTATCTAGAAACTCATCGAGCCTCAACATGATATCGTCGCCCGTCACCATGCCGATCTTAACCTTTCCACCAAAACCTAATTCCTGAGCGACCGTGCGAATCTCGGCGGCGCAACCCAACACATTAACTCCCCCCGCGTTAGAGAGCACCTTTATATCTTTTTCGACACAATCCGGAAGGATTTCGCGCATTAGTGACACAAAATCCCGGGCGTATCCGGCTTCAGGTGTTCGCGAACGCTGTTTCTGCATTATCGACATCGTAACTTCAGCCAGATAATCGAGCATCAGATAGTCGATTCTTCCACCGCGGACCTGGTCAACAGGTGCTGTCAATAAGTCACCCCAGAAGCCCTGTCCGCTCGCTACTCTTACTTTTTCTTTCATTAAATTCCAAATAAATAAAACGTATAATCGTTAATAATCGTTTTAAGATAATTTTTCGTGAAGTCAAATAATTCTACACACTGAAATCGTAGGATACAAACCTCCGATTCGCTGAATTTCTGTCCGACACTTTTCGATGACCGACGTTACATATCTGATTGTGCTTGAGTGGGAACCTCTGAATAAGGTAAGGTAAAGACACACTCGAACAATTTTGTTTTTTCGACAGGTGAGGCGTCCCCAATTATGGCAACAGGGAAAAAGGTAATCAACAATCTAAAAATAAGACACGATTGTGAGAAATGTGATCTGCGCTCCGAGAAATTTTTTTGTAATGTTCGTGACGTAAACCTGAAGATTATTGATTCGCTTAAGATCACCAGCGGTTATCAGAAGGGTTCGACACTTTTTATGCAGGGGCAGCCTTCTAATGGCGTTTATATTTTGTGTCAGGGGCGGGTTAAGCTTTCCACCTGCTCAAAAGATGGAAAAGTTATTATATTGCATATTGCTGAACCGGGCGAGATTTTGGGTTTGAGTGCGACAGTAACAAACTCCATTCATATTGGAACCGCCGAGGTGATCGATGATTGCCAGGTAAATTTCATCCGAAATGCAGATTTTTTGTGCTTTCTGTCGAACAATGCTGAGGGTTGCCTTAGCGCGGTAAAACAACTAAGCAACAGTTATCAAACTGCTTACCTGCGAATTTGCTCATTGGGGCTTTCTGCGTCGGTTGCTGACAAACTCGCGATGTTGTTTTTGAGCTGGTGTAAGGCGACTTGTGAAGACGATAAGGGCATACACCTGAAAATATCGTATACACATGAGGAAATGGCGCAAATGATAGGCACTTCCCGCGAGACGGTTACCAGAATTCTTAAGGAGTTCAAAGATCGCAATCTCATAAGCATAGAAGGCTCCGATATGGTCGTTCGTGATCGGGACGAGCTCGAGGCATCGATCGGGACAAAACCTTAAAAAACGTATTGTGACGTCCGTCACGTTTTGTTGTGATTCTCATCATAAAACTTTACTCAATTACGTGAGAAAATAAACTCTGTACATGAGGTGCAAAGTGGTAAGCGATTGGAAGGAAACACTAGCGTGTTTTAAACATTCTCCGATTTTTGCGAGCGAAATTTTTGGCGTTGAGGATCAAACTTCGCACGTTCCTGGCGGTCCCGAGTCTAAATTTATTAATTTCGCAGAAAATTCTCTCATTATTCGTCGAGGCGACACTCCCAAAGTTTTCCGACTCGTAGTCGGCAGTGCGAAAATCGAAGGTTTTGACGCAATCAGCTGTAGGCATCGGTCTCGTTTGATCACGAAGGATGAGATAATTGGTGTCAACGCCGTGCTTTCCTGCCACCCATTTAGATTTTCGGTTTGTACACATACTCCAAGTGTCTTTGAGATAATCGATTCCCTCGATTTCACCGAATACCTTGCGGCGAGACCTTCTGTATGCTTTCGTGTATTGAAAAGGCTCAGTCTCGATATCGACGCAACCTACAATTCTTTTTTCCACACAATGTTTTAGCATATTTATCTTTACCTCGCGTCATGTGACCTGCATCACAATTCTCCGTGACTGTGCTCACTTACAAACCCCTTAGTCATAAGTAGAATTTAATTAGGAATTATCAACTTTGGTAGAGATTTAGATAACCAAAGCGAAAATGGAGGCAAAACAATGGCTTCGACAAAAAACATTAAGATCGCTTTGTTGGGGATATTTGTACTTTTTCTATTTATTTCGTTAATTGCGACAGCGAATTTCAGAGTTCAGGGGACTGACGGCATTGAATCGGAGGATGTTCCGAAAGTTTTACCAAACACTAATCAAGACGATTACGTCGGAAGTGAAACTTGTCAGGCATGTCACGAGGATCAATTCAAGAGTTTTTCAGATACGAAGCACTCAAAGCTCGCGACATTATCAAGCTGGAAAGGAAAAGTGCAGGGTTGTGAATCTTGTCATGGTCCCGGAAAAGAACACGTCGAAAAGGCTGACGGTAGTCAAATTATTTCTTTCAAAGATAAATCTTCAAAACAAATTTCAGAAACTTGTTTGACCTGCCATTCAGGCAATGAAGAACACCAAAAGTTCAAGCGAAGCGACCATTGGCGTAACAACGTCGGATGCACGGATTGCCATACGGCTCATGGTGCAGAAAACCACGTTACCAGGGTTGGTTCGATTACGTTTCCGGCGAAGGATTCCGAAGACAAACCGGGTACCGGAACGACGGCAATGCTCAAGGTAAGCGAGCCGCAGCTATGTATGAGCTGTCACAATGAAACGAAATCGCAATTTAACAAGCCGTTTCATCACAAAGTACTAGAAGGGCAAATGAAATGTAGTGATTGTCACAGTCCGCACGGGGATTTTGAGCTTAAGAATGCGAGATTAGCAGTTGGCGGCGATTCACCGTGCATAAAATGCCACACAGATAAGAAAGGACCGTTTGTATATGAGCATTTACCTATAACGGTCGAAGGTTGTGCAACGTGTCACAACACCCATGGTTCAGCAAATCCCAAGATGTTAAAACGAAGCCAAGTGCGGCAACTATGTCTTGAATGTCACACGGCGATATTTGATAGCTTGGCGCCAGGTGTGCCGAGTTTTCATGACCAAGCGGCGGTTCGAACGTCGAATTGTACGACGTGTCATTCGAAGATTCACGGTTCGCAAACGCACCCGGCATTTTTTAGATAGGGATTTTGCAAAGGAGAAACAGCCATGAAAAATACAAATGATAAATTAACGCGCGTGCTCCAAATTGCAATGTGCCTCAGTCTTTTATGTGGTGTTTTATTCGGACAGGAGGTATCCGTATCAAATACGAGTGCGCTGCCGGTCGGTTCGGAAACTGAAGAAGCGATAACGACTTCCAAAGAAAAAAAGACAAAACAGGATGTCGATAAAAAGGATTACGAAGTAAAGGGAAGTATCGAAATTGGCGCACGATGGCGAGACGTAGACGGTGACGAGAATAAGTACCGGAGTGACCTTAATTATAAGGCTGGAGCACGATTATTCGATTCCAGCCTTCTCGTAACCTCAAATGATTCAGAGGGAAAACCATTTGATTCGCTGCTTTTAACAGGTTCCGGTTGGGCTGGTGATCCAAACGGGTTCGTCCGGATGAATATGGAAAAACTTGGATGGTACAATTTTAACGCATCCGTTCGAAAAATTTCATATTTCAACAAACTTCAAGTGTTCGCGCTCGATCAACACGGGCGTGACACGAAACGACACATGGGAGATTTTGATGTTACATTTCTTCCGCAGAACAAAATTCGTTTTCGAATGGGATATTCGTTCAACAAAAATGACGGTTTGGGTTTTACAACATACGATTATGACCGTGATGAATTCCCGATTATGGCGAATGTTGAAAGCCTCGCCCACGATATTCGAATCGGGGCTGATGCGAACATTGCGGGATTCAATCTCTCATATACGCAGGGTTATCGCAGATTTAATGACGAAACGAGCTATTTCATAGGTTCTCCTCAACTTGGAAATAATCCGAATCCAAGGAGTTCGTTAAACACTTTTCGACGGACTATTCCCGAACGCGGGGAGGTTGACTATCATCAGTTTAGTTTCCATCGTGCATTCGGAAAAACAGCTGACATCACAGGACGTTTTATTTATTCGGATTCGCGGTCCCGCTTTTCGATGCTTGAGGAAATTTCAGGGCTTGATCGTTCCGGTAACAACACAGTGCTCGATCAGACGCGCACGAATGGTGAGGCAAAACGCCCGAATGGCGTTGGCGATGTTGGCGCCACTTTTTTTATCAACGACAAGTTCAGCATCTCGAATTCGTTTAGTCTGAATGCTTACCGAATTACGGGTAGTAATATTGAATCCAATAGTGTCATGTCAACAACGTCGCAAAATGTTCCGCGCCCTGTCGTAATGTCTAGGGAGGGGGTTTATCGGTTTACAAATTTCAGGCGTTTAATGAATACGGTTGAAGGTGATTACGATGTGAATCGTTACTTTTCGTTTTACGTTGGATATCGTTTTACAAATAGGCGTGTAATCCTTGATCACATCGATACTAATCTTCTTAATCTTTCGCAATCAACTGGCGGTGAGGAGGTTGAAAATACCACGCATTCCGTGCTTGCAGGATTTAAGGCGAAACCGATTTTGAAAAAATGGACGATTTTCTTCGATGTCGAACACGGCGAAGCTGACAACGTGTTTACGCGTCTGGCGAATTACAATGCGACAAATTTGAGAGTACGAAATATCGTTAGACCAACAAATCAGCTTTCGTTTAACTTTTCTTATCAACGAAAGGACAACACGAATCCAGGTCGAAACGATAGCGCGTCGACCACGCCGCTTAGCGCAGAAATTCAACATAACATTTTTGCGGCATCATTTAATTGGGAGCCGAATGAGAATGTGAGTTTTGATGGCGGGTATAGCCACAATCGAATTAGTTCGGACACCGCAGTTATCTTTCCAGTGAGCAGGGTTTTTGGGCAAGGGTTCAGTCGTTACTCATTACGAAGCAATTTCTTTAACTTAAATGGCTGGGTGAGACCACACAAGCGATTCTCGCTTTTCGGAAGTTATCGACTTGCAAAAGACACGGGGGATGGCGACTTTTTCTCGGGACCTGATCGAATAATTGAGAGTTCGTATCCGATTTCATTCCATTCGCCTGAAGTACGAGCGATCGTAAGGCTAGCGAGGAATATCGATTGGAATGTCGGGTATCAGTATTACAAATATACCGAAACGGTCCTTCCAGCTCAGAACTACAATGCGCATCTGCCGTACACATCGGTTCGCATCTATTTCGGAAGAGTTGATAGATAGGATAGTCGAAAATATGAGAGGGAAGCCCGGGCAATTTGCCCGGGCTTTTTCTACTTTGCAACAGCCTTTTTAAAATCGTTCCCTTGATGGCATTCGGCGCATTCAAATTTAGATATATCACCTAGATTGAGTGGGTGCTTAAACGCCGTATTGCCTGTATGGCAGGTCGCGCATTGGACGTTGACAAGGTCACCGAGTTTCGCGGGATGCTGAAACTCTCCAGCTTTCGATGTAATTCTTGTTCCGCCTGAAGTTTGATCGAGCGTTGTGTGACAGATGTTGCAGTCATTGCGGATTTTCTTGTCTTCGAGGCTTGCAAAATTTCCATTGTGACATCGAAAGCAGCCTTGTGCGTTAAAGTGTCCGATATTGTTAGCGTGTGCGCGCCAATCGGTTTTCATTTCCGGGAAAAAATACGTAGAATAAATACGTTGAACTTCAACGATTGCACTGTTTATTGCGTTTCGTTTGTTCGCATAAAGCTCGGTGTGACTGGTTTTGTAGTAGGAATCGAGATCTGACGCAATCGATTTGAGCGCTTCATCGCTCGTGACATACGGTTTTGAAAGGGTTTCTGAGGCTCTAGCCTTTACGAAGGGCAGCGAAAGATCGATTCTGTTGGCAGTCAATGAATCATCCAATGCCTGATTCGGAGATAAATAAACGTGCGTCGGTCGATTGTGACAGTCGATACAGTCCATCTTACGTTTTGCACTTTTTTCGATTTGCTGAGAATTAACAGCGGCGCCATTCGGTGTATATTGCGTAATCTCGCCTTTTGCGTTTTTCATCTGCACCCAGGTGATATCTTGACGTTTCTCATCCGAATGTCCGTAGGTGATTTCGTTCCCGAGATTCATGTGCCAGTGGATTCCGGTAGCTTGTCCCGTTTCCGGGTTCCCGCCGCCGACCTTAATCAACATGCGGGTTTGGTTGAGGGAATTGTTTTCGTCGTAGCCGTAGTGATTAAAAACCTTGAGTTGATCGCCATAAAACTTCTCCCCCCAATGGCATTTTGCACAAGTATCATTTGCTGGACGCATATTGTGAACCGGTGTTTGAATCGGTTTGTTGTAATTATCCGTTATGACTCCCCAAAGCTGACGAACTCCCGTAAATTTTGAACGCAAATACCATTCGGCACCTCCACCGACGTGGCACTCGACGCATTTTACATTGGCATGTGATGACGCGTTGTAAGCGACAAATTCAGGTTTCATTACCGCGTGACAAACCTCCCCGCAGAAGGTTACGGATTCTGTAAACTCATAAGCACGGAAGCTTCCGAATGCGCTGGCAAAAAGAAAGAGGAAGGAGGCGATAAGGAAAATTATGAATGCTCGTCGTCGTTTTGGACCGTTTAGATCAAGAATTGGATAAGCCGCAATTTCTTCGAGCGACATTTTTCGTCTTCGCCGCCTTTCCCAAAGTAACCCGACGGCAAAAACGATCAGCCCGAAAATCATAACTGCCGGACCCAGAATATAAATCAGGATGCCGAGATAGGGCTGATCGCTAGCGCTTGTTAATTCGATAAGGAAGAGCAGTACGATACAAACCAAACTCGCCACCGCAATCACACCGCCGGCGAGACTTATATAGTTGTGGTAAAGCTTCGGGACCTTTACCTTTTTTTCCCGATCAGGCTCTTCCGTCGCTTCCCCGGATGTTTTAGGTTCCGCGTTTTCGTCTCGCGTTGGGATTTTTTCGTCGCTCATAATTTAGCCTGTAAAAGTTAAATCCATATCCGCTTAGAATTCCAACAGGATAATAAGTCGAATAGAAATCAAGGGAGATCTATTCTTCCGCCGTTCGCAATTTTCTCATGTAGACAGCGAGAGCCTTAGCTTGATAGGCGTCGATGTTCTTTGAGTCAAATCCGGGCATAAAGGGAGGTTTCTCACCCTTTTTACCTTTCAAGATAGCTTCGACCTGCCTATCCAAACACATTTCCGGATCGTAGGATTTAGCTGCCTTCGGACCGTGACACATTGCGCATTTTGCTTTGTATGTCGTTGCAGCGGCTGCAAGCGCTTCGTCGGTTATCTCAGCATCATCAGTCTCCGTCGCATCGGCGTTCGAGTTTGCGTTGGAATCTTCCGGTGCTCGAAGCTGTTTCATATAGCTCACGAGTGCTGCCGCCATTTCCGCTGAAATTTTTCCCTCAAACGCTGGCATGTAAGGCGGCTTTTCGCCTTTCTTTCCATTAAGTGTAAATCCGACCAGAACCGCGTCTTCTAACTCGGGATCGAAATATTTCGTCGCCTTCGCCGTATGGCACATTGCGCACTTTGCTTTGTAAACGGCCGCGGCATCGTCTTCCGCTGCGACGGTTTTCGTGTACGGTGTGCTAAAAATCATAACCGCAAAAAGCGGAATGGTAATCGCCAAAATCAAAAATATTTTTATTTTATTTGTTATCATTTTCTAAACTCCTATAAAAAACATGGAGGCATCTCTAAAATTGAAAGTCTTTTCCCTTATGGCATCTCTTGCAATCTTTAAAATCGTCGCCGCCAAACGCTCGTTTGTTATTGTGACAAGTTGCGCAACTTTGGACGCCTTTTGGCGGAAAGTGCATTTTCGGAACCATTGCGGTCACTTGATTTCCGCGTTCGGCTCCGACTATAACGCGGTGACATTCCGTACAGTTCATTCGGTGCGCTGCGTGACTAAACGGCAACGAGAATGCACGCGCCCATTCGGTCACAGCGCTTGGCGGTCTTCCCGCCGTGTGGCAGGTTTCACAAGAACCAATCTCCCTTTCACCGATTTTTTTGTCAAAAGTATGACACTCGAAACACGTAGAATGTGCTGTTGCCCGAGATGGAATCGACATCGCCACACCATGTCTCGATGGCTTATGACACGTAGAGCAGTTCGTTTGTTTCGTATGTTGACCATGATCAAACGGAGCATTAAAGCTCACTAAACCGGGAAACGATTTCATTGCTCCGGTTTCTGCGTCCGTATGGCATATCGCGCACATTTCTCCCTTCTTGTCTTCAAATTGCTGTACATGGCAACCCGAACAGGGAAGATGTCCCGGGAGTTTCGGCTCGGATGTATTAGTCGTCCGAACGTGGCAAAGCGAACATGGAAGGCGTTCGTGCATCGGATTTGCGTGTTTAAAATTAGAGAAATCCAGATTAGGGTCAACCTCGACTAACGGTGTCCCGCCCGTTGAAGGCGTTCGGGACGAAGCAGTCTCGGAGCCCGTTTCAGCGTTCTCAGAATTTTTCCAGCAAGACACGAACATAAATCCCGTCATCAGGAACATCCCAATCAGCGCGACAAAACTGCTGAATTTTCTCATCCTGATCGAAAAATACTTTTCCTTTCCTCTTTCCATTTACCGTGCCGATACATTATTCTTCAAACCCATTTGTCATTTCTGTGCTTCAATCGCCTTCAGATGCGATTCCGGAATATCCCGCTCTCCAAACGAAATATGACATTTCGTACATTCAAACTTCGCATTCTTATTTCGCGAATCAACCTCAAAATTCAACACTCCGCCATCATCTGCCGTTGCAGTAATATGACACGGAGAACACGAAAGTACGTTAACCTTCTTAGTTTTAGGCTCAAGTGTTTTAATTGACCTGACGTTGTGACAGGTCGCACACTCTAGATCGGTGTGCATCGAAAACTCATGTCGAAACGTTCCTGAAGAGTCCCGTTTTTTCCAGGTCTCGAGCGTCACCTTGTCGCCAATTTTCATTTTTCTCGCGAGACTTGAATCAAAATCCGGAGCCGGAGATTTTGGCTTCAAACTGTGGCACGCCGCGCAATTATTTGGAGCGGGCAAAATACCGGTTTCGGTTGAGTGACATGTAAAACAAGTTGTGTGACCAATTGGCGAGGTCTTAAAAGTACCTTTCTTTAACCAAAACGAATCGCCCAGATCATTCGGCGGTGGCGTAAGAAATCCCTCATCCGAATCGCCTTGCGGTGATGCGGTTTTATGACAAACGGAGCAGCTTTCCTCTCCCGCCCTTCGATTCATTCGCGCATTTTGAAACTTGACATCATCTATTTGTCCAAAGCTCCCTAAATCACTGACGATATCGATATGAGTACTATGCGGAAACGAAATCGCGAAATCTGAAACGGATATTTTTCCTTTTGGGGATTTGTCAAAGATCTCTCTCGGGTTTGGAAATGGATGCCTTGCCGATCTTCTCGGGGATGCATTTACATGGCACACTGAGCAAATTGAAGGTTTTGGACTTCCAAAAAACTGCCGCCGATGACATTTCAGACAAGATTCATGACGTGGATATTCCGTAATGTCAGGGAATGCCTCATCCGGTTTTCTTACCCGCTTCCAGTTGTTAGACGGAAACTTATGACACGAACTACACTCCTGCAGATGTTTATCGTGCGGAAAATTCGTAACCTTTAATGATTGCAAAGAACCTTCGAGACCCTTGGCAGCCTCTGGTCGCCTGTCTTCTCTCTTCATCAGTGGCGGCTCCGATCGAAGTGAATAAGCAAACGCTCCAAGCAGCAAACCAACAAACGAAATCAGGATCATCGTTCTAATTCCGAATACGTCTGTTGAGCCGCCTTCTTTCATCGCAAATGATGACACGCAAACCACCTAATTTACCGTCATTTCATTATATGAATTCCACTGGAGTTGGTATGTGACCCCTATCACATCGGAATTTCGGGGTTCGATGTATGTTTGACTTGATTAATTTCGTCTTCAAATATTATGACTAGTTTAGAAGAAACTGGGATCGACACGAACGTGCAACTTCCTGCGAAAACTTCGTCAAAAGATTCGCTTTTTTCGAAGTTTTTGGACTTGCTTTCGTCGGTCCGGCTTGGAATTGTTCTTCTGATTCTGCTCGGGCTCGCTTGCTTTCTCGGTATGGTGATAATGCAGCAGAATGTCGATGGGTTTGATCTATATTTTGCAGATCTAACGCCCGCCCAAAGACTCGTCTACGGAACGCTCGGCTTTTTTGATATCTATCACGTATGGTATTTTAACGCCCTTTTGGCTGTCCTTTCGTTAAACATTATTCTTGCCTCGATCGACCGGTTTCCGAAATCGTGGCGGGTGGTTTCAAAGCCGAATCTGACGGTGCCGATACGTTGGATCCGGGATCAAAAAGCTTCTAGAGAAATCGTCCTGGATGGAAAACAGGACGAAATACTCGCAAAGATAAAATCCGCTTACGCCGCCGCCGGTTGGCGAAAAACAAAGATCAACGAAAAAAATGGGCGAACATTTGTCTTTGCGGAAACCGGAAGGTGGAATAGACTTGGTGCTTATCCAGTCCACGTTGGGCTTTTAACAATATTTCTTGGCGGATTTCTAACATCCCAACTTGGGCATACCGGCCAAATGCCGCTTTCGCCCGGACAATCGTCAAACCAAATCAGCGAACTAGCATTCGAACTCGATCAAATGAAGCAGATCAATAAGATCGTGCCGTTTGAGATCTATTGCACCGATATTCAGCAGAAGTTGATCAAGAAAGAGGATTCTATTTCTGCAAGCAACACGATCGATTGGCTTACAATGATTCAAATTAGGGATGAAACCGGGACGCACGATGCCGTCGTTCAAATGAACCGTCCGTTTGATTATCGCGGGTACCGCTTTTTTCAGTCGAGTTTTGTTTCGGTTGGGCGAGCGAGAAACATTACGGTCAGGCTTAAGGACGAAACAGGAAAAACTCAAGATGTAACGATCAAGCGCGATGGCTCGGTAAATCTTGATAATGGCACGAATATCAAATTTGCAAACTTCCGTGGGAGTTTCAGTGTTGGACAGGAAAACCCAAACGAAGACACGAGCAATTACCCGAATCCGGCAGCCGTTCTTCAAGTGACGGCATCGGGTGAAACTACGCAAACTGCATACGCCTTTGGTCCGCAAATGATGGATATACCGATCGCAGGAAAACCGATTGGCGGATACACGTATCAGCTAATCGATTTTGAAAAGGTCTCTGAGCAGCACATACTTTCGGTTCAGCGAGATCCGGGCGCGACAGTGGTTTACGCCGGATTTGGGATACTATGCCTGGCATTGTTTGCCGTATTTTTCTTTTCCCATAGGCGGGTTTGGACGGCAGTTGAAGCATTGGGCCAAGAAAAGTTCCGACTTACGCTCGGTGGAAACACGAATCGCAATCAAGCCGGATTCGAAGAAAAGCTAAAATTATTGGAAAGGAATTTAGTTCAGGAATAAGGAGATTTGTGATGAATCAGGATATTTTGCAACCGCCTGTATTGGCATCTGAAGTAAAGGAAGAAGGCGAAAAAGCGTTTTCTTGGCGCTCGTATCTCCCAATCGCCATCGCTCTGATCGGTTCATTCGTTCTTCTAGCCTGGCGTGTGAGCTCTGGCGGTGCGAATTTCATTTCCGATGGTGCCCTAATGATTTTGGCACTAGGCGCATACCTTTTAGCAGCAGTCTTTTATCTAACAAATCTTTACGCACCGTCAAACATTGCCGAACGCCTCGGTGCATGGGGCGCGACGATTGGCGTATTCTTTAACTTTTCAAGCTGGCTTGTCCGTTGGGTCGCGGCATACGACCGGGAACTCGAAATATTCGCGAAACAGGGACGTGATCTAGCCGAAATGCCGTGGATGTTTCGCTACATACCTTTTGCGAATCTGTACGATTTAAGCTTAGCGTTTGCTTTCGGTGCCGGGCTTGCAACGCTGTTTGTTATTCGCCGAAAGCAATTTCGAATCGTTGCGACTTTGTCGTTGCCGCTCGCGGCAATTATTCTTGTGCTGGCACGATTTATTGGAGGAGAATTCATCGATCTTCCGCCTGTACTTGACTCATATTGGCGTCCGATTCACGTTGGCGTAGCCTCGTTAAGCTATGGAGTGGCACTGGTTTGTTTTGCTGTTGCAGTTCTTTATCTATTGAAGGATGGACTAAAAGTTCAAACAATGGCGATCTGGACGAGTATTTTCGCGTTATCGGTTTTCGCGACGATCAGTAAATTCAGCGTTTTTGCACCAGGTACGTTTGGCACCTACACTGCTTCGACATTTATGGGTGAATCACGCGGATCGTTGGCCCTGCGCGCTGACATCCCGTATGTCGGCTGGCTGATTGTGGCGGCCGCCGGATTATTGATCGGGGCGAGTGTTTGTTACGCGCTGTTTTCATCAAATGGCGATACGAAATACGACACTTTCGGGCGCCGGTTAATGCAGGTCGCATTGCTAGTCCAAGGTGCGGGCGTTGGAGTTTTAGTTTATCAAATCAAAAACATGGGATCGGTTTTGAGCTATCTAAATCCTGCTCAATACGAACGATTCGCAGTTTGGATGCTTCAGCAGCAGGGAATTTCACAGGCGCAGATTGATGCGATGGGTTCGGCGCAACTAGCCGGAATTGCCAGCGGGTGGATACAAGAAAATGGCGCCCAACTTCACGCTAGTTTGAATTCGAATCCGGTTGAGCTTGCGGCACTGATAACGGCGTTCGCGGGAACGTTTTTCATCGTCTTGTTTAGTTTTAGGACTGAACGCGTACGGTCGGCGCTGCCTTCGGCTGAAGTTCTTGATGGAATGATGTACAAACTCGCCGGTTTGGCATTTGCCGGGCTTGCGCTCCTGCTAATTACTGGCGCAGTTTGGGCAAACGAATCCTGGGGACGATATTGGGGATGGGATGCGAAGGAAGTTGGCGCACTCGTTGCATGGATAACTTACGCCGGCTTTATACATTCTAGGATCGCTCGAGGCTGGCAGGGAAGGCGCTCAGCATATTTCGCAATCGTTGCGTTTTTATTCGTGATTTTTACTTATCTCGGTGTGAGTTATTTGCTTCCCGGGCTTCATTCGTATGCATAATTTCTTTAACTTATGACAAAGGACAACTTACTTTTCGGCATTATCGGATTGCTTCTCGGGCTGATCGTCGGATTTATGTTTACCAACTCGGTAAATAAAAACGCTGTTTCAATCACGCCTACAGTGGCGAATCAAACGGGCGCTGTCCCGGGCAGCGATGATCCGAATCAGGCGCACCTTGCGAATATGCCTGAGGTACAGGCTGCACTCGAAAAGGCTAAGAACGAGCCCGATAACTTCGACGCGCAATTACGGGCTGCTGAGTACTACTATCAGATCCAGCGATTTGATGACGCCATCGGACTACTCACGAACGCAAACAAATTAAAGCCTGAAGATTATAGCGTTCTTGTTCATCTCGGAAATGCAAATTTTGATGCGAGCAAATTTGAGGAAGCCGAAAAGTGGTATTCGTCAGCGCTCGAGAAAAAATCGGACGACGTCAATGTGCGTACCGACTTAGGATTGACCTTCATGTTTCGATCGAAACCTGATTATGATCGCGCCATTAAAGAGTTTTCGAGTTCCCTCGAGATGGATCCAAATCATAAACAAACCCTCCAAAATCTAACCGTCGCCTATACGAAAAAAGGTGACTCGGAAAAAGCAAAATCAACGCTCGCGAAACTCGAAAGCGTTGATTCTACGAATGCATCACTGCAAAGGTTGCGGGAAGATATCGAAAAAATCGCTAATTAGAAGAAAATAACGTGGTCACAATATTAAGGTCGCCGGACCTTCTTCTTATTTCCAACAAAGATAGTCTTTGTTCCCGTACCCGTTTTCTTAGCGACCCGCCAAACTTTCTTACTCACCCATTTGGTTCCGTCCCAAGTTTTTACCACGACCCATCTTCCGCCCTTATAAGCGGCGACCGAACCCTTCTTGACGCCAGACGCCGTCGCTTTCGATCCTTTCTTAACACCCGAGGCAGTTGCTTTTGACCCTTTCTTCACACCGGATGCGGTCACCTTTGAAACTTTGACAACTGCGGGCACGACCTGTGCATTTACCGACGAAGATTGCGAAAAAATGAACAAACCAAATAATAAACTTAAAACGTAAAAACCTTGAAATTTCATAGTATTTACCTCACCGATCAATTTTTTTTCGGGCCGTTTGTCGGTTAATAAAAGTAAGTCGTGTATCTCAGAATTCACAAGTTATTAGGAAACCGAATACGTACCCGAACGCAAAACAATCACTATATTACATTGCCGACACAGAAATGCCTGTCCCGAAATATAATCTAGACGATAAAAATCCAATGATTCGGTTAAGTCCATTCCTAGGGTTTTCTCTCTTCATCGCCAACGAGCACTTTTTTAGTAGCAGTTCCTGCTTTTTTGGCTCCAAATAATACCTTTTTCGAGACCCATTTAGTTCCGTCCCAGGTCGTTACGGTTAACCAGCGGCCGCCTTCGACCGATTCTTCAAAACCAGTTTTCACCACGTGCGCGGCTTTTTTGGCTCCGGTCTTAGCGCCGGATGCAGTAGTTTCGGCAACGTCTACTGTTTTGTCCGGAATGTCTTCCGTAACCACTTCACCCGTTTTTTCTACCACATCTTTTGTGACTTCGACCGTTTTCTTGGCAGCATCTACGGTCACGTCCTTAGTCTTATCTGCAGCTTTTTTCACGGCGTCAACTACCTGAGCATTTGCCGAGCCGTATGAAAACAGTACGATTCCAAGTACCAAACCGAAACAAAATAACATTTTAAACTTCATAATCCACTCCTCCTTACCAAAAATGATTGCTAAAAAGGTAAGGTGCAAATTCTATGCCAAAAGTTGTTTATTGTTTGGATATCCGAAATTAGAGAAACTTAATTTTTATGTACTTTATGACAGCAGTTTTTACGACGGGAAATGAATACTTCACCGTGTTACCCGGAAACCAAATGCAGCCAGTTTCAATAATGGTTTATACATGTTTGGTTGATTGTTGCGGGAAAGATATTAAGCAAGGAAAGGAAGTTTCCGCGTGAAGATTTTTGGAGGAGGCTGTGAGAAGTCCAAAACCTTCAGTAATTATAGGCATTCGGAGAGTTTTTGTAAACTCTTTTATTGGAAGATTTTCCAGCGATCCGACGAAAACGCTGTTATTCATTTGATCTGACATTAGCATTAATAAAATTCACAATGTCTTCCGTTGATGTGCCAGGAAGAAAAACTTCAGAAACGCCGTTTTTCTTGAGTTCAATAATGTCTTCGTCGGGGACAATTCCGCCGACTAGAACAAGAGTGTCGTCCATCCCGTTTTTCTTCAGCAAGTCGACGATTTTTGGGCACAATGTATTATGAGCGCCGCTTAGAATCGATATGCCAACCGCATCGACGTCTTCCTGAAGCGCCGCAACAGCTATCATCTCAGGCGTTTGACGCAACCCGGTGTAAATCACTTCCATTCCGGCGTCTCGAAGTGCGCGCGCAATTATTTTCGCGCCGCGGTCATGTCCATCCAATCCGGGTTTCGCAACCAAAACTCTGATCTTTCTATCGCTCATAAGTTATGTGAGTATATTAGTTTATGAACTTTCCTAGCAAGCTGTCGCGCTTTACATGGCCGCGCATACTTCGCCAACTGAAAAAGTAAGTACCCGAAGGTTGAAGGGCCACAACCGCATGGGGAAATCCGAAATCGTAGTAAAATACAACACCTGCATCGCTCACAGAAAATTCTTCGAATTTGCTCGCAGAATAGCTGTGTTCTTTTATCATGCGCTGCAATTCCGCCGCATTCTTAGCACCGCTATCCTTTTTTACTTCAGCCATCTGCCGGGCGATTTCCGCCTTTTGTTCTTTGTCGATCTTTAAAAGAAGCCCGGGAATGTCTTGGAAAACGTCACGGGTATAAATGCGTTTTCCGTCTCGAAGGTCAAATAAAAGCCGTTTCGTTGAACCGTCAGGATAAGCACCCGATCCTTCCATCGAAAGCTCTATTGCCAGAAGATAATTCTTGTTATAAGTCACATTATAATCAAAGCCTTCGAGCCACTTATAATCCGACAAGTTTTCATTGAGTGTAGTTTTAAAGAGCTTCCAATAATCGACGGAAGCCGTTAAATTCTGTGTGGCGGACGCGGATAAACCCGAAAACCGCGGGTATCGAACGGTAAATTCTTTCTTGAAATCGGGAAGATTCTCGCCCTTTCGTTGATACGTGATTTCTTCGGGAGTGATGGTAACAGACTGTGCGCAAACACTTACAGAAATAACGGCCATACAAATCGTCGCAATCAAAAGCTTTGTTTTCATAGTTAGTTTACTTTTCTTTCTAATTCAAGTACCGAATTTTCATCGAAATCCATATTGGGCGATGAAAACACACCGCGTATTTTGCCAAGCAATGTTTTTCGAAAATGCATTGCTTCGAAAGTTTCAAACCACGCATGGGTATTTACCCAAAGAGGATTATAGCTATTAATAGGTTTGATAATACCATATCGCACCTCTTCCTGTTCCTCGACAAATGTTCCAAAAAGTTTGTCCCATATTATGAAGATTCCCGCATAGTTTTTGTCAAGATACCGATCGTTTACGCCGTGGTGTACGCGATGATGAGAAGGGGTGTTGAAAATTGTTTCAAACCAACCCAGTTTTCCAATGAATTTCGTGTGGATCCAAAATTGATAGATCAGATTTAGCCCATGGACGGTTACAAAAGCCCAAAACGGAAAGCCTAAAAACGCAACCGGCACATAGAAGATCCAGTGTGCAATCCCGCTAAACCAACTTTGCCGGACAGCAACGCTGAGATTGTATTGATTTGATGAATGATGAACTACGTGAAAATTCCAAAAGAAACGCGATTCGTGGCTTACCCGATGGAACCAGTAATAGGCAAAATCATCGACGAAGACCAAGACAACCCAAGCCCACCATTCATTCATCGGCATTTGGACCGGTGTTATCGAAGACGCCCAGACGTATACGGTGCTAGTGGCTAAAGCAAAAAGTGCACCGAATGCGACGCTCACAAATCCTATAAAGATATTGTTCCAGGTATCTTTTCGATCATAGAGCTCTCGATTTTCACGAATCATCGCGTAGGCTTCAATTGCAATAAAGACTGCGAAGAGCGGAATGGCGATGTATTGCGGTTTTAACATTTATATGAATTTTAGGATAAGAAGCGTTTTTGGAAAAGCTTCCTATGACACAAACTCTTCCTATCACAAATCATTGACAAATTTAAGACGTCAACTTGCGATTCGGTGTTGTGTGAAAATTTCGTCGCGTGTTATTCCCGTGCAATTGTAGGTTTTTCTCTAAGACGCACAGCAAAATTTTTGCGATAAAGCCGTCAAGACTCGAAACCATGTGGATCGTCACAGTTGACACATTCCGCATATCAAAACCGATCTATTTAAAAACTCTAAACTGCGCCTTGTAATGCCTATTCTGCACAATGGCTTACAGTTTTGGACACTCTTCGATGATTCCGGATTATGACGCGTAACCTTCAAGATTTACCGAAAATTTGCTACCCACCGATAGGATCCGACACTTTTCGATAACCGCGGTAGAAAAGTCCTGTGCTTCATGGTAAAGCCTTGGTGTGAGCTATCAGTTGTCATTTGGAAACCATAGGTTGTCCAACGTATTTTGGAATTCACTTCTATGATCTCCACCTGCACAGTGCGTTAAATAAATAACGACCGTATTCTTATCTGGGTAGCCAATCCCAATACCACCGGCACTCCCGCCATACCTGAAAACTAAGGGGATTTCATCGACAAACCATCCATATCCATGACCCCACAACTCTTCTCCATGTGCTTTTGCTTGTATTTTCAGAACTTCTCTTACAGTTGCTTCTTTCAATAATCGGATGCCTCTATATTGTCCCTTGTTGATCCACAACTGTATAAATGTGGCATAGTCTTCGGCTGACATCCAAAGCCCTAATGCGCCGGTAAAAAACTTCCATGATTGCGGTTGGTCAGGCCCCCAGAATTTTTCGTACTTCTTAGCGGATTCATTCCATTGGTATCTGCCAGGTACTAATTCGGCCCACGTTGACTCTGGAGAAAATCCTAAGTATGTGTTTTTTAGTTTTAACGGCTCAATAATACGTTTCTTAATGAACTCTTCAACCGGCATTCCAGATACTTGTTCGACGATATAAGCCAATGCTCCATAGTTAAAGTTTGAGTACGCAAACTCACCTAAGGTTCCACCGGACCTTTGTTGACCCCAATCATTAATCCACTTATCCAACGATTCGAAGTCAAGCACATTGTTTCCACCGTTTCCATGCTTGCCATCATCGCCGCTTGATTGCGCCAGCAGATGACGAATAGTTATTTCTTTGTTTCCTTTAAAATCGTGAATGTAATCGATAATTGGAGTGTCTAGCGAAATCAGGCCGTCCTCAATAAGCATAAATATCGCAGTAGCCGTAAAAGGTTTTGTCATAGACATTACCGTCCAAATGGAACCCTTTTGTAGTTGTTTTCCCGACTCTATGTCACTCCATCCGAACGCCTCATGCACGACTTTTTCGTGATCTTTCAGGATCAACAATTCTGCTCCTACAATTTTACCTTCATCAACCCACTTCTCCAGAGTGGCTTGAAGAGCTTTGTATTTATTAGTCTTTGGGGAGGGTTGCTGCCCATTCGCACAAACAATCGAGAGTCCAAATCCTATTAGCGATAGCATTAATAAATTGATACTTCGCTTCATCGGATTATTTGTTTTCCCGTCATTAATTGAATTGGTCATGAAATCTCAATAAACGAAAATACATTTAGCAGGACAAGGTGTTCAAGTGGTAATCGTTTATAGCGAAGAAGAATATCTGGTGGATTGAACAAATAACCTTTTTAACGGGAATGAAAATTAATACTAAAAAGCCGGCTCCTCATAAACCCCGTAAACATCTCTTAACGCCGTGCAAATCTCTTCAACAGTCGCATATGCCTTAACGGATTCGATCGTTGCGGGCATGAGATTTTCACCGGCTACGGAAGCTTTTTTAAGTTTTTCAAGCACATTAGCAACTGCGCCGCTGTCGCGTTCTGATTTTACGCGCTCTAGTCTTTCCAGCTGCAACGCGCGAACGGTTTCATCGATTTGGAGGATCTTTATCTTATGCGTTTCTTCTTCCATTCGATATTTGTTTACGCCAACGATTGTTTGCTCTTTTCGTTCGACCGCCTTCTGATATTGATATGCGGATTCCTGGATCTCTCTCTGCGGAAAGCCGGCTTCAACTGCTTCGACCATTCCACCAAAACCGTCGATCTTTTCAAAGTATTCGTAGCAGCCATCGATCATTTTTTGAGTCAAAGATTCAAGGTAATACGATCCCCCAAGAGGGTCGATCGTGTTCGCAACGCCGGTTTCTTCGGCGATTATCTGTTGAGTGCGAAGTGCGATCAATGCTGCCTCATCAGTCGGGAGAGCTAAAGCTTCGTCGTAAGAATCCGTGTGCAGACTCTGCGTGCCGCCCAGAACTCCTGCGAGTGCCTGGATCGCAACTCGTGCGATATTGTTTAAGGGCTGCTGCACCGTTAACGAAACTCCCGCAGTTTGTGTATGAAAACGCATCTGCATCGTACGTGCTTTCTTTGCGCCAAACCGTTCTTTCATGGTTTCGGCCCAAACCACGCGTGCCGCGCGGTATTTCGCGATCTCTTCAAAGAAATCATTGTGGGCGTTAAAGAAAAATGAGATCCGCGGAACAAATTCTGCGATGTCCAGGCCGCGGTCGATCCCATATTGAACATATTCGACACCGTCTCGAAGCGTAAACGCAAGTTCTTGAAGGGCAGTCGAACCAGCTTCGCGTATGTGATAACCCGAAACCGAGATCGGATTGTATTTCGGAAGATGTTTCGATGAAAATTCAAATGTATCTATGACGAGTTTCATCGCGGGTTTTATTGGATAAACCCATTCCTTTTGCGCGATGTATTCTTTTAAAATGTCGTTTTGTAGTGTGCCGGAAATTTTATTGAAATCTGCGCCTTGTTTTTCAGCAAGCGCTGCGTAAAAAGCCAGGAAAATCCATGCCGGCGCGTTGATAGTTTGCGAAACCGTGACATCCTCGAGATTAATTCCATCGAATAATGCTTCAAAATCTGCAAAACTCGAAACCGCCACGCCGCATTTTCCAACCTCACCTTCGCTCAAAGGCGAATCGGCATCTAGTCCCATCAGGGCGGGAAGATCGTATGCGACTGAGAGTCCGGTTTGCCCTTGTTTCATTAAATACTTAAAACGGGCGTTCGTTTTCTCCGGTGACGAAAAACCTGCAAACTGCCGCATTGTCCAAAGTTTGCCGCGATAGCCGGTCGGATGAATTCCGCGTTTATAAGGATATTCACCCGGAAATCCGACTTCGCCGTCCGAAATTATGTCTTCAACGTCAGTTTGTGTGTAGAGTCTTTCAACCGGTTCGAGCGAGACGCCTTCAAAAGATTCCTTTCTTTCCGGGCGTGTTTCGGTGACTGGTTTTAGTGTTTGATTTTCCCAACGCTCTTTTTCGCCCTGGCTTTTGGTTTGTTGTTTGGTTGTTTCCGGCATATTTTTTCTCGTTAAAGGATTTATATGGTTGGTATTATTTTAATTTACGGCGCGATAAATGACAAAGGCGAGCTTTTGGCGCGTACGCATCACCGCTTGCGTAAACGTGAATGCGTTTGAAAAATCTTTATGATAGCGCAACAGCTTGTTCGTGCAGCGCACTCATCGCAAGCAAGGATGCTTAGGCTCCACGCTAATACTGTATTAAGCTTCCTTCGCGTTTGGCCCGTTTTACGGCGTTAGAGAAAATCCACAGCGAAAAGGGCAGCAATACCGCGAGAAACGCAAGCAAAATCAAAAGTTGCGGCTCAACATCTACAAATCCTTTTCCCTGGATCAAAATAGCGCGGATCCCGTCGAGGCCGTGAGTGGAAGGGTTGATCGCAGAGACAACATTTCCGGCATTTCCAAGCTCCTCTTCCAGCATTTCGCGGGGATAGAAAACCCCCGAAAAAAGTGCGGTGCCCGCACCAAGCAATACCGCAAAAGGATCCCCGCGTTTAAAAACCATTGCAAAACTCGCCGAAAGAATGCCGATACACGCGAGGCAAAGTGTCGTTAGGATCATAAAAAGGGCGGCGAGGAAGAAATTTC